>DATBKS010000361.1:0-4435 GCA_036555755.1 Thermoleophilaceae bacterium | reverse complement strand
TTGTCCTGTGTCTCGTCGCCGTAGCCGTCCCCGTCGGCGTCCGGCTCGAGCGTCGCGGTTACCGGCAGCTTGACCCCATTGCCGGGCGTGAAGCTGCCGAATGTGGGTGGGGCGATATCCGCGGCTGTCGATGCGTAGAGGTCGCTCGCGTCTGCTGTGTGGGTCACGCAGGCGCCGGTGCTGGTGAACAGCGCACCGATCACGTCTCCCGCCCTCACCGAGATCCGAGCAGGCGTGCTGTTCTTCGAGTTCGCCGTCTGCGGGCCTGCGGCTGTCTGCCCGACGATCTGGAAGGTCCCACCGCCGACATTGCGAGCGACCTTGAAGACGACATTGCTCTGCGCCACGCTGCCGTCCGTGAAGCTCCAAGCGACGATCACACCGTCCGAGGGCATCGTGTAGGAGGCCCCACTCGCCACCCCGAGCTGGAGCAGGAAGTTGATGCCGGCGCAGTTGTTGCCCGGGGTGAACGCCTGTCCGACCGTGACCGCGGCCCCAGCCGGCGATGCCAGCGAGAGCACTCCGAGGAACCCAACCAGGGCAAGGCAACAACGGGCGACGCGCATACGCCACACCTCCGGGAAGAAGAAACGGACCAGTTGCCGCGAGCGTAACTTCCGCCACAACCCCGGGCAACCCCAGTCGGCCCGGCGTAGTAACAATGCTCGGGGATGCCGGAGACGCCGCTTATCTCGCTCGACCATGAGGAGCTGGTCATTCGCAGGGGCCGCCGCAGCGGCGTCTACACGATCGTCGCGGTGCACTCCACCGCGCTCGGGCCGGCGCTCGGGGGCTGCCGGATGTGGCGCTACGAGTCGAGCGCGGACGGGGCGCGCGACGCACTCAAGCTGTCGCGGGCGATGACCTTCAAGACCGCGGCGTGCGGTCTCAACGTCGGCGGCGGGAAGGGCGTGATCTGCCTCGAGCCCGGTCGCGCGCCCACCGGCAAAGCGCGGCGGGATGTGCTGCTCGACTTCGCGGACACGGTGAACGTGCTCGAGGGCAGCTACATCACCGCCGAGGACGTCGGCACGGGGCCGAAGGACATGTCGACGATCGCGGAGGGGACGAAGTTCGTGACCGGCCTGGGCAAGAGCCGCGGCGGCAGCGGCGACCCGAGCCCGTTCACCGCCCAGGGGGTCGAGGCCGCGATGCGCGCCTGCTGCGAGACCGCCTTCGGCGCGCCGGACCTCAAGGGGCGCACGGTGGCGATCGTGGGAACCGGGCGCGTGGGCTCACAGCTCGCCAAGCGCCTCGCCAAGGCGGGGGCGAAGCTGCTGCTTGCCGACATCGACGAGTCGCGCCGCGGGATGATCGACAAGCTCCAGGGGGCGAAGTGGACCGACCCGAGCAGCGCCATGCTCGCCGAGGTAGACGTGCTGGCGCCCTGCGCGCTCGGCGGCGTGATCGACCAGGTGAATGTGGACAAGCTGCGCTGCCGCATCGTCTGCGGTGCCGCGAACAACATCCTCGCCCACGAGGGCCTGGCGGACGACCTCGCCGCCGAGGGCATCCTCTACGCCCCCGACTTCATCGCCAACGCGGGCGGCATCATCAACGTGTCGCTCGAGCTGAACGGCTACGAGCCCGCCAAGGCCCGCAGCGGCGCGGCAGGCATCGAGCAAACGATGCGCAGGCTGCTGCAGGAGGCGGACACCGCTTCGATCACCCCGCTGGCCGCCGCGTACCGGCTCGCACGCCGCCGCCTCTCATCCAGTGGATAGCCTGCCCTAGGTGCCACAGGGCAGCGAAAACTCCCGCATACCCACAAACCTCGCCGACTTGGTCGGCGGCACGCCGATGGTCCGGTTCACCAGGATCGCGCCGGAGTGCAAGGCCGAGATCATCGGCAAGCTCGAGGCCTACAACCCCGCGGGCAGCGTTAAGGACAGGATCGGCGTCTCGATGATCGAGGCCGCCGAGGCCGAGGGGAAGATCCAGCCGGGCAAGACGACGATCGTCGAGGCCACCTCCGGCAACACCGGTATCGCGCTCGCCTTCGTGTGCGCGGCGAAGGGCTACAAGCTCCTGCTCACGATGCCGCAGGGCATGAGCCGCGAGCGCGAGGGACTGCTGCGCCTCTACGGCGCCGAGGTGGAGATCACGGAGTCGCTCGGCGGGATGAACGAGGCGGTGGAAGCGGCCGAGCAGATCGCCAAGGAGCGCGGCGACTGCTTCATCCCCGACCAGTTCTCGAACCCCGCCAACCCCGAGATCCACCGCCGCACGACTGCCGAGGAGATCTGGCGCGACACGGGCGGCAAGGTGGACGCGCTCGTGGCGGGCGTGGGCACGGGCGGCACGATCACGGGCGCGGGGGAGCGGCTCAAGGAGCTCAATCCCGACCTGCTCGTGGTGGCGGTCGAGCCGAAGTCGTCCGCCGTCATCTCCGGCGGCCACCCGGGCCCGCACAAGATCCAGGGCATCGGCGCCGGCTTCGTGCCCGCGGTCTTGAACCGCGACATCCTCGACGAGATCATCCCCGTGGACGACGAGGACGCGCTCGAGACTGCGCGCGTGATCTCGCGCAAGGAGGGCGTGCTGGCCGGCATCTCGGCGGGCGCGGCGGTGTGGGCGGCCATCCAGGTGGGCTGCCGGCCGGAGTTCGAGGGCAAGCGCATCGTCGTGGTGATGCCCGACTCGGGCGAGCGCTACGTGAGCACGCCCTTCTTCGCACCGTGACCACGACCCAGACGCTCGACCTCACCGGCGTCGTCTGCCCGCTTAACTGGGTGAAGGCCAAGCTGGCGCTCGAGGAGCTCGAGCCGGGCGACGAGCTGACCCTGCTGCTGGACGAGGGCGAGCCGGTGGACAGCGTGCCGCGCTCGGCGCTCGAGGACGGCCATGACGTGCGGGTGGAGGGGACGCGCGTGACTATCGTCAAGGGCGGATGACGCTCAGCGACGCGGATCTCGAGCGCTACTCCCGTCAGCTCGTCCTGCCGGAGTGGAGCGGCCAGGCCCAGGCCCGCCTGAAGCAGGCGAGCGTGATGGTGGTCGGCGCAGGCGCCCTCGGCAGCCCGGTGCTCAGCTACCTGGCGGGCGCCGGGGTGGGCCGGATCGGAGTAGTGGACGACGACACCGTCGAGCTATCGAACCTGCCGCGCCAGCCGCTGCATTTCACCCCCGACATGGGCGCGAACAAGGCGGAGAGCGCCGCCGCCAAGCTGATGCTGATGAACTCCGAGACGATCGTCGAGCCCTACCCGGCGCGGCTCGGCCGCATGAACGCCGAGGCGATGCTGATGGGCGCGGACCTCGTGGTGGACTGCTCGGACAGCTTCACCACCCGCTACACCGTCAACGACACCTGCTGCACGCTCGGCGTGCCGCTCGTGGAGGGCGGCGTGCTGGGCTTCGACGGCCTCGTGATGTCGATCAAGCCGGGCGAATCCGCCTGCTACCGCTGCGCGTTCCCGACAGAACCGGAGGAGGGCAGCATGCCCACCTGCCGCGAGGCCGGCGTGCTGGGTCCGGTGGCGGGCATCGTCGGCTCGATCCAGGCGCTCGAGGCGCTCAAGCTGCTCACCGGCGCGCTCGAGCCGCTGCTCGACAAGTTCGTCCAGATCGACGCTCGCACGCTCGAGCAGACGATCGTCTCGACCAGCCGCCGCCCCGACTGCGAGGGGTGCGCCCGCGTGCCCGCTGCGACACAATCCAACTGACCGTGTTCGGCCTTCGCTCCTTCACACGCGTCGGGCGCGAGCTGCGGCAGGACCTCGTCGCCGCCCAGGAGCGCGATCCGGCAGCGCGCGACCTCGGACGCTGGGAGATCCTGCTCACCTACCCCGGCGTGCACGCGCTCCTCACCCACCGGGTGGCCCACGCGCTGCATCACGCCGGCGTGCCGATTCTGCCGCGGATGCTCGCCTACTTCGCCCGCATGGCGACGAACATCGAAATCCATCCGGCGGCCAAGATCGGCGAGGCGCTGTTCATCGACCACGGCACGGGCGTCGTGATCGGCGAGACGGCGGAGATCGGCGACAACGTGACGCTCTACCAGGGCGTGACGCTCGGCGGCACCGGCTTCGCGCAGGGCAAGCGCCACCCGACTGTTGAGAGCGATGTGGTGGTGGGCTCGGGCGCCAAGTTGCTCGGGCCGATCCGCGTCGGCCACTGCTCGAAGATCGGGGCGAACTCCGTGGTGATCCACGACGTGCCGCCGAACTCCACCGTGGTGGGCAACCCCGGCCATCCCGTGCGGGTGGCAGGGAAGAAGCCGGAGGGGCCGGACGCCGACTGGGCCCACCTGCCCGACCCCGTGGCCGACGCGATCCGCGCGCTCAGCAACCGGATCCGCGACCTCGAGGAGGAGCTCGAGCAGGCCACCGGCCGCAAGCCTCAGCAGACTGCCGAAGTCCGCCCGCTCCGCGGCGCCGGGCAGGACCCGGCGGGCGGTTGATGCGGCGCGCGCTGCTCTTCACCCTCGCGCT
>DATBKS010000360.1:0-7512 GCA_036555755.1 Thermoleophilaceae bacterium | reverse complement strand
GCGCCGTATGAGCTGAAGGCGACAGCGCCGAACGTGTTGCCGGTGCGGAACTCCCACATGCCGGCGAGTAGCTGCGCGATCCCTCCGTACGCGAGCGCCAGGCCCAGCACGACCGGCTCACCGGCGTCGCTCACCAGGTGGGCGTTGAACATGCTCAGCACGAACGTGGTGAGCGCGAAGCCTGCGAGTCCCAATGGTGCGGGGTCCGCGGGCGCCCACCCGAGCGGGCGGGCTGCTTCGGCCTCTCGGGCACTGATGCCGCCAGTCGGGTCACCCTGGCGGACCGTTGCTGATTCCATCGAGCCTCTCCCTTAGTCGGCTGCTCCGAAGAGCAGCGATTTCCTGGGACGCTAGGAGTTGTGCCGGGAGCAACAAGAGGAGTTCGGTGCGCGGCAACGGGTATTCGATAAGCGGCGTCAGAAACACGACGAACGGTTACCGCCGACCGGCTGTGGCGTTCTATCGTGCAGGTCTGGAGGAAAGGGAGAAATGGCAGTTGCACTCGGGGTGTTGATCGGCTTCGCGATTGCCACCTCGCTGTTCGCCGCGCTACGGCTTCTCAGCGGTCCACGGAGGGTGATCAGCCCCGAGCGGCAGGCGATGCAGGCTGCCCTGCACGAGGCCATGGCGACGCTGCCGCACCTGCGCAAGGGGCTGACGCTGCAGAGCGCGCAGACATCGGCCCCGCACCTGCGCGCTTTGACGCAGGCGCCGGCGATCGCGCTGCTGTCGGGCGGGAGCGTGATCGCGTTCGACGGCGACGGCGCTGACCATCACGGGCCGGGTGATCTGCTGGCCGTCGACACGAGCCGCGACCAGCGCGTGCACGTGCAGACGCGCTTCAAGTGCTCGGAGCCCGGCTGTCCGCTGCACGCGGCCATCGTGGCTCCGCTCGGCATCCAGGGTGACCGCGTCGGCACGCTCGTCGCGCTCTACCACGACGGCGGCCGCCTGCGTCCCGAGGACACGCGCGGGGTGGAGGAGACGGCGGCGCTCGTGTCGGCGCAGCTCGCGCTGGCATCGCTTGCCGCGCAGGAGGAGCGCCTCGCCGAGGCCGAGCTGCGTGCGCTGCGCGCTCAGATCTCGCCGCACTTCATCTACAACGCGCTGGCCGCGGTGGCGAGCGAGATCCACGCCGACCCCGAGCAGGCGCGCGAGCTCCTGACGGAGTTCGCCGAGTTCATCCGCTACGCGTTCCAGGGCGAGCGGCCATACGTGACGCTCGCGGAGGAGCTGCGCTATGTGGAGAAGTACCTGCGCCTGGAGCGCGCGCGCTTCGGCGAGCGGCTCGACGTGCGGCTCGAGGTGGCGCCCGAAGTGCTTCAGGCGGTGCTGCCGGTCCTGTCTTTGCAGCCGCTCGTTGAGAACTCGATCCGCCATGGGGTGGAGACGAGCTTGGGCGTCCGCCACGTGGAGATCGTGGCCACCGATCTCGGCCGCGACGCCGAGGTGCGCGTGATCGACGACGGCGTGGGCATGGACGAGGCGCGGGCGCGCGCCGCTCTGAGCGGCGCCAGCGAGGGCATCGGGCTGTCGAACGTGCATGGGCGCCTGCGCGCCGCATTCGGCGAGGGGTATGGATTGGAGTTGGAATCGGCCCCCGGAGCGGGTACCACCGTGGTGATGACGATTCCCAAGTTCCGTGCTGGGGTGCGGGCGGCGTGACGGATCGGCTTCGCTTCCTCGCTGTGGACGACGAAGCGCCCGCGCTGAACGACCTCGTGCGGATGCTGCGGTCGTCTGCCGCGGTGGGGAAGGTGGACTCGGCGTTGAGCGGCAGCGAGGCGCTGCGCCGGCTGAACGACTCGGTCGAGGACTACCACGGGCTGTTCATCGACGTGCGCATGCCTGACCTCGACGGGATCGAGCTGGCGCAGATCCTGCGGCGGTTCGCGAGCCCGCCGGCAATCGTGTTCGTGAGCGCGTACGAGGACGCCGCGGTGCAGGCGTTCGAGCTGCGCGCGGTGGACTACCTCGTCAAGCCCGTCAGCAAGCGGCGGCTCGAGGAGGCCGTGGAGCGAATCCACGCCGTGAGCTCGATCGAGGTCCACGAGCTCGATCCGGCTTTGAACGGCGGGCGCGCGCTTCCCGGCGCGGCTTCGCATTCCACCGCCGAGGACGAGGACGAGATCGTGCCGGTCGACAGCCTCGCCGCCGGCACGACGCGGCTGGTCGGCCGGTCCTCGATCCTCTACCTCTGCGCGAACGGCGACTACGTGCGCGTGATCACCGCGGACGGGCGCTTCCTGATGCGCGGCAGCCTGAGCGAGATCGCGCGTCGCTGGGAACCGCTCGGCTTCGTGCGCGTGCATCGCCAGTACGTGGTCAACCTGCGGCGCGCCAGCGAGATCCGCCCGCACCTGAACGGCACCGCGACGCTGATCTTCCCGGGCAACCACGAGGTGCCGGTGTCGCGGCGCGAGGTGGCGGAGCTGCGCCGGAGGCTGCACCTGTGAGGATCCGGCGGTGAGCCCGCCGCCGCCCGGCGGGCGCCGCACGCCTCGCGACGAGCTGGCCGAGGCCACCGCTCACGGCGGGCTGTACCTGCGGCGGCTGGTGCGCGCGCAGCTCGCGCTGTCGCTGCTCGCGCTGGTGGCGTTCGCCGGCATCCTCGGGTCGCTGCCCTTGCTGCTGTTCCTGGCGCCGGGGCTGCGGACGATCACCGTCATAGGTCTGCCGCTGCCCGTCTTTCTCGTCGCGTTCCCGCTGTTCCCGCTGTTCGTCGGGCTCGGCTGGCTGTACCAGCGGCGGGCTGATGCGCTTGACGAGGCCTTCAGGGACCTGGTGGGCCGTTGATCGCGCTCATCGCCGTCTGCGTCGTGACGATCGGGACCCTGGGCCTCGGCACCTGGGCGGTGCGCTTCGCGCGCACCACGTCGGATCTGTTCGTGGCCTCGCGCGCGATCACGCCATGGTGGAACGCGGCGGCGGTGTCGGGCGAGTACCTGTCGGCGGCTTCGTTCCTTGGCATCGCCGGTCTCGCGATGAAGATGGGGATGGACGCGATCTGGCTGTCCGTCGGGTTCACGGCCGGCTACCTGACGCTGCTGCTGTTCGTTGCGGCACCGCTGCGGCGCTTCGGCTCGTTCACGATCTCCGACTTCGTGGATGCGCGCCTCGGCGCGCCACGGATGCGCCTGCTCGCGGCGGCCATCGTGCTCGGCATCGCTTGCTTCTACCTCGTGCCGCAGCTCAAGGGGGCCGGCATCACGCTCGGCGAGGTGATCGGCGCGCCCTACTGGGTGGGCGTGGTGGTGGTGGGCGCGATCGTGGCGGTCAACGTGAGCCTCG
This sequence comes from Thermoleophilaceae bacterium, assembly GCA_036555755.1. GTDB lineage: Bacteria > Actinomycetota > Thermoleophilia > Solirubrobacterales > Thermoleophilaceae > JAICJR01. The sequence continues at coordinate 4,221 of DATBKS010000360.1, read as the reverse complement.
GCGGCATGCGCGGCATCACGTACGTGCAGGCGGTGCAGTTCTGGATCAAGACGTTCGCCATCGCGCTGCCGGCGTGCCTCTTGTTGATCTACCTCGGCGGCCTGCCACACAGGAGCGCGCTGTTCGGCGCCGACGTGCCGCGGGCGCCCGCCGCCGGGCTCACCGTGAAGCTCGACTCGCCCAAGACGGTCACGTTCCCGCGGCCGGCCGTGTACCGGGAGAACGGCGTCGTGCGGCATGCTCGCGCCGGGGAGAAGGTCACGTTGCCGCGCGGCAGGTTCGTCCTCGCGCCGGGCGCCGCCGTTCCGATCGGCTCGGGCGCCGAGCGCGGCCCGGGGGTGGTGTGGTCGCGGCCGGTGGGGCACAGCGGCCATGACGGACCGCTGTTCGTCTACTCGCTGCTGATCGCCACGGTGCTCGGCACGATGGGACTGCCGCACATCCTGGTCCGCTTCTACACGAATCCCGACGGGCCGGCGGCACGGCGCACGACGGTGCGCGTGCTCGGGCTGCTCGGGCTCTTCTATCTGTTCCCGACGGTGTACGGGCTGCTCGGGCGCGTGCTCGCGCCGGGGCTGTACATCACGGGGGAGACCGACTCGCTCGTCCTGCGGCTGCCGCATCTCGCATGGCCTGGGGTGCCGGGCAACCTGCTCTCGGCTTTGACGGCCGCAGGAGCCTTCGCGGCGTTCCTGTCCACCGCGTCCGGGTTGCTCGTGTCGATCGCCGGCACCCTCTCCTACGACGTGTGGGGGCGCGTGCGGCAGGGTGCACGCGACGCGCACGGCCGCCGCCGTCGCTTCCGTGTCGGTGCCGTGTTGGGTGTCATCGTCCCCATGCTGCTTGCGCTCGCCGCCGGCAACCTGGACATCGGCGTGCTCGTGGGCTGGGCGTTCGCCCTCGCCGCGAGCACGTTCTGCCCGATGTTCCTGCTCGGTATCTGGTGGGACGGGCTGACCGCGCGCGGCGCCGCCACGGGGATGATCGCCGGTGCGCTGGTGGCCAGCGGCGGCATCTTCGCCGGGCTCATCACGGGCGACGAGAGCGGCGCCGTGGGCGCGCTGCTCAGCCAGCCCGCCGTGGTGTCGGTGCCGATCGCGTTCGTCACGATGGTCGTGGTGTCGCTGCTCGACCCGAGCCCGCGCGTGGACCCGGAGCCCGTGATGCTCGCGCTGCACGCGCCAGAGGGCCTCGGGCTCGAGGAGCTCGAGAGCGAGCCGGCCGCCGACGGCCGCCTACAGCCAGTCGTCTAGCGGCAGCTGGCCGCCGGCTTCTGCCAGGTGGTCGCGCGTGATCTCCGGCAGGCAACTCACCGCGACGTTGCCGATCCGCTCCACGGTCGCTCGGTTCGACTCGGCCATGGGGTCGTTCTCCCAAGGCGTCATCACCACCCCACGCACGTCCACGCCGGCCGTGCGCGCCGCCTCGAGCGTCAGCAGCGTGTGGTTGATCGTGCCGAGTCCGGGCCGCGCCGCGATCACGAGCGGCAGGCCGAGGTCGAGCGCGAGGTCGCGGATCAGGTAGCCGGGAGTGAGGGGGACGAGCAGGCCGCCCACTCCCTCGCAGACGAGCGCGTCGGCATGCTCGCCGGCTGCACGCGCCTTCGCGAGCAGCTCGCTCGGCTCGAGCTGGTCGCCAGCCAGTTCGGCCGCGTAGTGGGGCGAGACCGGCGGGTCGTACGCGAACGGCGACACGTCCCGCGGCGACTGCCCGGTGCTCGCCACCGACGCCAGCAGCTCGTGGTCGCGCGCCCAGCCCTCGGGCGGCTCTTCGTCGAGCCCGGTGACCACGGGCTTGAACCCCGCCACCCGCTCGCCGCGGGCCGCAAGCCCGGCGACGATCGCCGCCGCCAGGATCGTCTTGCCGACGCCGGTGTCGGTCCCAGCGACGAATACCCCGCGCACTCGTTAGGCGGCTTCGGCCCAGCCGTCGTAGACGCCCGACTGCTTCTCGGCCACGGGATCGCGCGCCACGACCGGCTGCGCCGGCACCACGGCCGCCAGGACCTTCGCCGCCTGCTTGAGCTCGGCGCCGGTGTGCGACGCCATCACCGCGAGCCGCAGCCGCGACGTCCCCTCGGGCACGGTGGGAGGCCTGATCGCCTGCGCGAACACGCCCTTCTTGAGCGCCTTCTCGCACGCCTTCATCGCGGCGGCCGCATCGCCCACGATGAGCGGCACGATCTGCGTCTCCGAGTCCGCCGTCTCTAGTCCCTCCGCCGAGAGCGCCTCGCGCAGGGTGCCCGCGTTGCGTTGCAGCTTGTCCACCCGCTGCGGCTGCGAGCGCAGGAGGTCGAGCGCCGCGAGCGCCCCCGCCACCGCCGGGGGCGGCAGCGCAGTGGAGAAGATCAGCGTGCGCGCGGAGTTGACGAGGTACTCGGCCATGTCCGAGTCGCAGCAGGCGTACGCGCCGTAGGAGCCAAGCGCCTTGCCGAGCGTGCCGACCACCACGTCTACCTCGTCCTCGAGGTCGGCGGCGGCCACCGCGCCACGCCCGCCCGGCCCGAGGGCGCCGGTGCCGTGCGCCTCATCCACCATCACTCGCGCGTCGTAATGATGCGCGAGCTCCACGATCTCCGGCAGCGGAGCGACGTCGCCGTCCATCGAGAAGACGCCGTCGGTGACGATCAGCGCCGCGCGCCCGGCCGATTCACGCAGCCCGTACTCGAGGTGCTCCATGTCGCAGTGGTCGTAGACGAAGGTGCGCGCCTTGGCGAGCCGGCAGCCGTCGATGATGCTGGCGTGGTTGAGCGAGTCGGACAGCACGACGTCGCCCTCGCGAGCGAGCGCGGAGACGATGCCCGCATTGGCGAGATAGCCCGAGCCGAACAGCACACATGCCTGGCTGCCCTTGAAGTCCGACAGCTCCGACTCGAGCCGCCGGTGCACGGTCATGTTGCCCGAGACGAGCCGCGAAGCCCCGGCGCCGACGCCCCAGCGCATCGCCGCCTCGGCCGCCGCCTCGCGCACGCGCGGGTGATCTGCGAGTCCCAGATAGTTGTTCGAGCAGAGCAGCAGGACCGGCTTGCCGTCGAGCAGAACGCGCGGCCCCTGTGGGCCGGACACGAGCCGCATTCGCCGGTAGAGCCCCCGCTCTCTCAGGTCATCGAGCCGTTGCTGTATGTCGGTCATGCCGCCTCCTCCGCCGCCGGCTGCACCTGCAACACCTCTAGCGGCCGTGCGCGGTTGGGCGCGCCGTCTGGCCGCGGCGGCACCGAGCCCTTCTTCCGGTGCCGGAGCTGTGTGGACGGATCCCAGAAGTTCGCCTCCGCCTGGCGCTTGATGAGGCGGTCGATGGGCGTGCCGGGGCTGTCCCCGGAGAGCCAGCCGGAGCGGTTGTCCGGACGCGGATTCGAGCCGTTGTCGGGCTGGGCCGCCGTATTGAGCCCGAGGTCCTCGAACATCGCGCGGTCATCCTCCGGCTCGGCTCCCAGGGTGGTGAGGAAGTTGCCCATCATCACTCCGTTGAGCCCCGCCTTGACCGCCAGCGGCTGGAGCTCGCCGAGGTTCTCGATCCGGCCGCCGCAGAGCCGGAACAGCGCCGCCGGGAGGATCAGCCGGAAGATCGCGATCCACTTGACCGCCTCCCAGGGATCCATGTACTCGCGGTCGCCGAACTTCGTGCCGGGCCGCGGGTTGAGCATGTTGATCGGGACGCTGGTTGGGTTGATCTTCGCCAGCTGGAAGGCCATCTCGACGCGCTGCTCGCGCGTCTCGCCCAGGTTGAGGATGCCGCCCACGCAGGTCTCGAGCCCGGCCTCCTCGACCGCGTCGATCGTGCGCAGCCGGCCCTCGTAGCGGACCGTGGTCGAGACCTCCGGGTAGTAGCTCTCGGCGGTCTCCACGTTGTGATGCACACGCTGGATGCCGGCCTCCTTGAGCTGCTTGGCGCGCTCGACCGACATGTGGCCGATCGACGCGCAGCGCTTGAGGTTGGTGTGCTGGGAGACCAGCCGCGCACCCTCCAGGACCTTCTCGAAGTCGCGCTTGGACAGCCCCTGGCCCTGGGTGACCATGCAGAAGCGGTGCGCCCCCGCGGCTTCGGCGGCCTTCGCGTGCTCGAGGATCTCCTCGGGCTCCATCATCGCGTGCATCGGCGTGTCGGCCTCGGCGAAGCGCGACTGGGCGCAGAAGCCGCAGTCCTCGGCGCAGCCGCCCGACTTGGCGTTGACCAGCGAGCACATGTCCGTCGAGTCGCCGAAGTTGTCGACGCGCGCCTCCC
>DATBKS010000359.1:0-9158 GCA_036555755.1 Thermoleophilaceae bacterium | reverse complement strand
GTCCAGTAGGCGATGGTCGCGCCAACCTCGAGCGCGACCATCTGGGTCACGCGCGCAAGCGAGTGCGCCAGCGGCAGGAACATGAACACCGTGTGGGTGTCGTCGAAGTCGACCTGCTGGTGGTACATCTCCATGGTCGCCAGGAAGTTCTCGTGGGTGAGCATGCAGCCCTTGGGCGGGCCTGTCGTGCCCGAGGTGTAGACGAGCGTGGCGATGTCGTTGGGAGCCACCGACGCCGTGCGCTCGGCGAGCGCGGAGTCGGCCACCTCGGCGCCGACCGCGCGCAGCTCCGCAAGCGTGATCGAGCCTTCGATCGAGCCGTCGAACGCGATCACGTGCTCGAGCGCCGGACAGTGCTCCCGGATCTGGTCGATCTTGCCGAGCTGCTCCTCCTCGCAGAAGACGAGCCGGGCGTCCGAGTGCGTGAGCACGTACTGGCACTCCTCGGGGGAGTTGGTCTGGTAGATCGGCGCCACCGTCGCGCCGGCCGAGAGCGCCCCGAGGTCGCAGAGCGTCCACTCGGGCCGGGTGTTGGCGAGGATCGACACCCGGTCGCCGCGCTCGATGCCGAGCGCGATCAGGCCCTTGGCGATCTCCGCGGCGGCGCTGCCCACCTCCGCGTACGAGATGTCCTCCCAGCCGCGGGCGGTCTTGTGCCGCAGGGCCGCTCCGCTGTGTTCCCGGGACGCGTACGCCGCCAGTTCGGCAAGCGTGCGCATGCCCTCGGGCTGCGACTTCCGCTCGCTCTCGGTCAGGCTCGGACTTTCGGCTGGCTGGGTGGTCATCGACTTCTCCTCCGTCGGACGGTGTGCGCACGCTAAAGCCGCGGGCCGTGCGGCGAATCGGCCCTTACTGCCCGACCACGTACGTAGTAATCCGCGTGTCCGACGGGGGTCGCCACCGATGCGAACGGACCTTCCGGCGGCGATGCTGCAGCCGGTGGACGAACTCGACCTCTACAACCTCAAGCGCACCCTCGAGCGGGTCAACGAGACGCTCGACGTGGCGCGCGCGACGATGGACCCGAGCTTCCTGCTGCACGCCCGCCGCGAGCTCTTCCCGTTGCCGCTGATCGACCGCCAGCACAGGATCGAGGCCAAGGGAGTGTTCCCTCCCTTCACGAGCCGCCCGGCAAAGGCGCTTCAGGACAAGCAGGTGGGTGTGCTGTGCTCCGGCGGCGGCGGCGCGTGCATCGCGTCGGTGGGCGCGGCCCGCGCGCTCGAGGAGGCGGGCATCGAGCCGGCCCTGATCACCGCCTGCTCCGGAGGTGCCATCTGGGGCTCGATGTGGGCCTCCGGCATGAGCGCCCACGACATGGCCGAGTTCTCGCTCGCGTGGCGCGCCACGGACTACCTCGACGTGCAATGGGCGAAGGCCCCGCGCTTCGTGCTCTCTGCCCTGCGCGGCTTCACCGGGCTCGCGAAGGGCGAGGCGATCGAGCACCTCTTCGACTCCGCGCTTCTGGATCTGAAGGTAGGCGAAACGCCGACCCCGTTCGCGTCGATCGTCTACAACATGGACCTCGGCGAGATCGACTTCTTCGGCAGTGAGCGGACCCCCGAGCTCACGATCGGGCAGCTCGTCCGGGTGGCGATCGCCCTGCCCCTGTTCATCGAGTCCGTGCGCATCGGCGACCACCTCTACGTGGACGGCGGGATCGTCGACGTCTTCCCGTGCGGCCCGTTCATCGAGGACGGCGGCTTCGACCACGTCTTCGGCCTCAATTTCATGCTGCCGCCGCGCCTCGAGCCGTACGACATCACCGGCTGGGAGCAGCACCCGATGGGCATCCTCAAGGGAAGCCGCCAGCTCGAGCAGGGCTACCACCTGGAGCTCGCTCGGCGGAGCCAGCGCGCGCTCGGGGACACGCTGACCGTCATCGACCCGGTGGACTACTCGCTGCTGCGCGGCGTCTCGTTCTACGACCTCTTCATCGACCGCCGGCGCTGGCCGGAAATCATGCACAGCGGCTACGAGGCGATGACGGAGGCCTTGAAGCCCTTCCGCCGGGCACGCCGGCCAGCGCCGGCTGCCGCGAAGTGAACCGACGGCGCGCGACGACGATCCTGTTGCTGTGCGCGGTCTCGCTGGCGGCCTGGATCGCGGTAGCCGATGCGGCGGAACTACGGGTGGACGGGCACGGCAACGGCCATGGGATCGGCATGTCGCAGTACGGCGCGTACGGATACGCGCTGAAGACGCGTCACACCTACCCCTACATCCTCGCCCACTACTACCCGGGCACGGCGTTGCGGCGCTCGAAAGGCCATTCGGTGCGCGTTCTGCTGAAACAGGGCCCGGCGCTCCTCGTGGCCGACGCGACTCGCCTCACCGCACCGGGCCGCTCCCCGATCTCGCTCCACTCCGATCGCACGTACCGGTTCGAGCCTGACGTTGCCGGGCTCCGAGTGGTCGACACCAAGGCGAACGTGACGAAGGCTCGCGTGGCCTCGCCCGCGACGGTGAGCGCTGGCTCGGCCGTGCGTCTGCGCGGTCTGGCGCAGAACGGCGTGATGAGCGGCCACTACCGCGGAACGCTGGTGCTCAGTGCAGGCGCAGACGGAGTGACCGCCGTAAACCGGCTCGACCTCGAGCAGTACCTCTACGGAGTGGTCCCGGCGGAGATGCCGGCTTCGTGGCCCAAGCAGGCGCTCGAGTCCCAGGCGGTCGCGGCCCGCTCATACGCGATCCGCAGCCTCGCGCCGGGCTCCCGGTTCGATGTCTTCGCCGACACCCGCTCGCAGGTCTACCGCGGCCGGGACGGCGAGCGAGCGGCGGCGACCGCCGCCGTGAGCGCCACGCGCGCCTACGCCCTCTTCTATGCCGGCGCGGTGGCGGCGACCTACTTCTCGTCGTCCTCCGGCGGTCGCACGGCGGCGATCGACGAGGAATGGGGCGGCCCGCCAGTCCCCTACCTGCGCTCGGTGAGCGATCCCTACGACTACCTCTCCCCCTCGCACGACTGGAACGTCACCCTCACCGGCGCGGACGTGGAACGTCGCCTCGGATCGCTGCTGCTCGGCCAGCTCGAGGACATCATGGTGACCGCCCGCAACTCGTCGGGGCGCGCCGCGAACGTCGAGATCCGCGGGACCGGCGGCGTGACCGAGGCGAGTGGCACTCAGATCCGCGCCGCCCTCGGGCTGCGGAGCACCTGGTTCACGCTGCGCTACAGCGGCGCCGCGCTCAGTCGCGCCGAGCGCGCAGCGCGTTGAGGATCACCGCGAGGTCGATCCCCTCTTGCAGCAGGGCGCCGGCCACCGGCGCGAGGTAGCCCGCGGCCGCAACTCCCATCGCCACGATGCTGAGGCCCATGCCCACGAGCACGCTCTGCCGCGCGATGTGCAGCGCCCAGCGGCCGATGCGGATCGCGTCGGCCACCCGGTCCACCCGGTTCACGGTGATCACGGCGTCCGCGGTCTCGGACGACACGGTGGCACCCGCGGCGCCCATGGCGATGCCGAGGTCGGCGAGCGCAAGCGCGGGTGCGTCGTTCACGCCGTCCCCCACCATCACCAGCGGCACGAACTGCCCGCCTTCGCGGAGCCGCTTGATCACGTCGAGCTTGCCCTCCGGGTCAAGCTCCGCATAGACGCGGTCGACGCCGAGCTGCGCGCCGATGCGCTCGGCCACCGAGCGGCGGTCGCCCGAGACCATCGCGACGTGCCGGATGCCTTCGGCCCGCAGGCGCTCGACGATCCGGGCGGCGTCCGGGCGCAGCTCATCGGCCATGACGATGGCGCCGGCGAGCTTGCCGTCGAAGCCCACGAGGACGCGCGCCTCCCCCGACTGCCGGTCGCCAAGCAGGCCCGCGGCGCCCACCTCCTCCGCGGGATAGCCGCCGGCTCGCAGGAAGCTGCTGCTGCCCACCGCCACACGGCGCCCGTCGACGTCCGCGGCTATTCCCTGGCCCGGGTCCTCGACCACCCTCGTGGCGGATTCCAGGGGAAGCTCGGCGTCCGCGGCGGCGTCGACGAGAGCCTCGCCAAGCACGTGCGCCGACATGCGGTCGACCGATGCCGCCAGCCGCAGCAGCTCGGACGGATCGGTACCGGGCGTGGTGACGATCTCCCGCACCTCGGGCGTGCCCACGGTCAACGTTCCGGTCTTGTCGAACAGCACGGTACGCGCCTCGCCGAGCGTCTCGATCGCGGGCGCTCCCTTGACGATCACCCCCGCTCTCGCCGCGGACGAGACCCCCGACACGAGCGCGATCGGCGCCGCGAGGATCAGCGGGCACGGAGTTGCCACGACGAGCACGGCCAGTGCGCGCACCGGATCGCCGCTCAGCGCCCACGCCAGGGCGGCGAACGCAAGGGTGGCGGGGAGGAAGTAGCCGGCGTAGCGATCGGCCATGCGAACGAATGGCGCACGCTGCCTCTGCGCCTCCTCCACCAGCCGGACGAGCGCCGCGTAGGCGCTGTCGGCCGCCGGACGGTCCGCGCGCACGTCGAACGGCGCGCCCGCGTTGGCCGTGCCGCTCAGCACGGGCATGCCGAGCTTCAGCGTCACCGGCAGCGGCTCGCCCGTGAGCGTGCTCGTGTCCACCACCGCCTCGGGACTGACCACTGTGCCGTCCACGGGAATCACCTCCCCCGCCCGGACCGCCACGACGTCGCCCGCCTGCACGGCCTCGACCGGGACTTCGCGGAGGGTCGAGTCCGTATGGAGCTGCGCCACGCGCGGTGCCCGCTGCACGAGCGCGGTGAGCTCCCGCCGCGCACGAGCTGAGGCCGTGGCCTCGAGCGCCGCGCCGCCGGTGAACATCAGCCCGATCACCGCGCCCGCAAGCTCCTCACCCAGCGCGAGCGCCCCCACCATCGCCACGAGGGCGATCGTGTCGACGCCCAGGTGATGGTCGACGACCACCGTGCGGCCGACCTCGTAGGCCAAGTCGGCCGCGAGTAGCGCGACCGCCGCTCGCCAGACCGTCTGGCCCGCCGAGGGGGCGCCGACCAGATGCAGCACACCGCCGGCGACGATGGCCGTCGCCGCGACAACGGCAAGGATGCTTGCCCGGCGCCCGGCACTCATGCCGGCGCGAGGGCTATGCCGAGGCGGCGGCGGGCACGAGCACGCGCTCGGCGACGTCCAGGAGCCGGTTCGAGTAGCCCCACTCGTTGTCATACCAGGCCACCACCTTCACGCTGGTGCCGTCGATCACGCTCGTCAGGCCCGAGTCGAAGATCGCGGAGTACGGCGACTTGATGATGTCCGTGGACACGAGCGCGTCCTCGCTGTAGGCCAGGATGCCCGCGAGCGGGCCGCTCTCGGCGGCATCGCGGAACAGCTGGTTGACGTCCTCGGCGCTCGTCGCGTGCTCCGTCTCGACCGTCAGGTCCACCACCGATCCGGTGGTCACCGGCACGCGCAGGGCATAGCCGTGCAGCCTGCCCTCCAGCTCCGGAATCACGAGGCCGAGAGCCTTGGCCGCACCCGTGGACGTCGGCACGATGTTGACCGCGGCCGCGCGGGCCCGGCGCGCGTCCTTGTGGGGCATGTCCTGCAGCCGCTGGTCGCCCGTGTAGGCATGCACGGTCGTCATCAGCCCGTGGCGGATGCCGAGCGCGTCGTTCAGGACCTTCGCCACCGGGGCGAGGCAGTTGGTGGTGCAGGAGGCGTTCGAGATCACAAGCTGGCGATCCGGGTGATAGGCCTCCTCGAAGTTGACGCCCAGCACGACCGTCGCATCCGGGTTCTTGGCGGGGGCGGAAATGATCACCTTGGCCGCGCCGCCGTCGATGTGGTGGGCGGCCTCGCTGCGCTCGCGGAAGCGGCCGGTCGCCTCGATCACGACCTCGGCGCGCACTTCGCGCCAGGGGATCTCGGAGGGATGCGAGCGGTCGAAGAACGGGACCACGACATCCCCGACACGCAGGTGGCCGTCCTCCGCCTCAACGGTTCCGGGGAACGGACCGTAGGTGGAGTCGTGCCTCAGCAGGGCCGCCGCCATCTCGATGCCCATGATGTCGTTGATGCCGGCCCACTCGATGTCGGCACCGCGCTCGATCGATGCGCGGAACGCCGCGCGTCCCGTGCGTCCGAACCCACTGATTCCTACCCGTACGGCCATGTCGTCGCTCCTCTTTCTCGCGTGTGGAGCGAACCTACGGGCGGGCGAGCGCGATCACATCGGTGGCGACCCGCGATGCCGCACGTGGAAAGTACGGAGCCTGGGGTCGATCCCTTAGCCCGATCCGGGGCAGTTACGGATGTGCTCTCAGCTGCGCGCGCGTAGCTTCAATCCCATGTCCTCCGCGCTGGCGCCGCCGGACCTGAGGACCGATGCGGAGGGCGCCACGGGGCCCGCACCGGATCCCTTGGAGCCGACCGAAGTCCTGCTTCGAGACCTGCGCGCCTCGCGCGGCGGGTTGAGCACACGGGAGTCCGAGCGGCGTCTGGTCGGCTACGGACCGAACGTCCTCACGCGCCGCGGCGGCACACGCTGGCCGCGAGAGCTCGCCGCCCAGTTCACGCATCCGCTCGCGCTGCTCCTATGGGCCGCCGCCCTACTGGCGGTGCTGGCCGGCATCAAGCCCGTGGCGATCGCGATCGTGGTGGTGATCTTCCTCAACGCGATCTTCGCGTTCGCCCAGGAGATGCAGGCCGAGCGCGCGGTCGAGGCGCTTCAAGCCTTCCTCCCTTCGCAGGCCGTCGTGCTGCGCGATGGACGCAGGCAGCAAATCGACGCGAGCGCGCTCGTGCCCGGCGACGTGCTGTTCCTGGAGGAAGGGGACGGCATCTCGGCCGACGCCCGGCTGCTGTCCGGGTCGCTCGAGGTGGACATGTCCGCGCTCACCGGTGAGTCCGTACCGGTGGTGCGGACGACCGAGGAGGTGGCGAGCACAGCCCCGCTGCTCGAGGCCACCGACCTCGTATTCAGCGGCACGGTCTGCACGAGCGGCGAGGCGAGCGCGCTGGTGTTCGCCACCGGGATGGGCACCGAGCTCGGCCGGATCGCCGCGCTCTCGCAGCGCGTCGAACGAGAGGAGAGCCCACTCGAGCAGCAGGTGCGCCGCGTCGCTTGGCTGATCGCGCTGATAGCGGTGCTCACCGGCATCGCGTTCGTGCCGATCGGAGTCTTCGGCGCCGGTCTCAGCCTCGCCGACTCGGTGGTCTTCGCGGTCGGTCTGCTCGTCGGCAACGTCCCCGAGGGCCTGCTTCCGGTCATCACGCTCGCCCTCGCGGTCGGCGTGAGGGACCTCGTGCGGCGCGGTGCCGTCGTGAAGCGGCTGAGCGCGGTGGAGACGCTCGGCTCCACGACCGTCATCTGCACCGACAAGACCGGCACCCTCACGCAGAACCGCATGACCGCCACCGCGGTCTGGACGGACGGCACTGAGCTCCTCGACGAGCACTTCGGGCCCGGAACCAGTCCCGCCCTCCGCTCCCTCGCCGCGGCGATGGTGTCTTGCAACAACGCCAGGCTGGAAGACGGGGAGTCCGGCGATCCGACCGAGCTCGCGATGATGCACCTGGCCACCGACCTTGGCGCCGACGTGAGCGCCGACAGGCGCGACGCCGAGCGCCGGCGCGAGTTTCACTTCGACCCAGAGTTGAAGCTGATGTCCACCGTCGCGGAGCGCGCAGGCCGCCTGTGGGTCGATGCCAAGGGTGCGCCCGAGGCGCTGCTCCCCCGCTGCACACGGATCCTCGCCGCGGACGGGCGGGAGCGCGCGCTGACGGGTTCGGAGCTGGATCACATCGGCGAGCAGATGAACGCCTACGCCGCGCAGGGACTGCGGGTGCTGGGCGTCGCCCGCCGCGCCGCGGCCGCCGTTCCCGACCGACGCGAGGAAGCCGAGACCGACCTCTGCCTGCTCGGGCTCGTGGCCATGCTCGACTCTCCCCGGCCCGAGGTGGAAGACGCGGTCGCGAGCTGTCACGCCGCCGGCATCCGCATCCTCGTGGTGACAGGCGACAACGGGCTCACCGCGGCCGCCATCGCCAGGCGCGTCGGGATCGCGACCAGCGGGAAGCCGCGTGTCGTCACCGGCCCGGAGCTCGACGCCATGAGCGAGCCGGAGCTGGACGAGCTCCTGCTCGGCGAGGACGAGCTGATCTTCGCGCGCAGCTCTCCCGAGGCGAAGCTGCGGATCGCTGACGCCCTGCGCGAGCACGGCGCCGTCGTGGCGATGACCGGTGACGGCGTGAACGACGCGCCCGCGCTGCGGCGCGCGGACATCGGCGTCGCGATGGGTTGCTCCGGCACGGACGTGGCGCGCGAGGCCTCGACGATGGTGCTCACCGACGACAACTTCGCGACGATCGTCGTGGCCGTCCAAGCGGGGCGGCGCGTCTACGACAACGTCCGCAAGTTCATCCTCTACATCTTCGCCCACGCCACACCGGAGGTCGTCCCGTTCCTCGTCTTCGGCGTCAGCGGCGGCCTCGTGCCTCTACCGTTGACCGTCCTGCAGCTGCTCGCCTTCGACGTGGGCACCGAGACGTTGCCGGCCCTCGCGCTCGGCCGGGAGCCGGCTGAGCCGGGGCTGATGGCGCGACACCCTCGGGCGCGCAGCGAGAGTGTCATCACCAAGGACATGCTTCTGCGCGCATGGCTCTTCCTGGGAGCCATCTGCGCGGCGCTGGCGATGGGCGGCTTCTTCTACACCCTGCTGGGGGCGGGCTGGTCTCCGGGCGACCCCGTGGGAGAAGGTCACCCGCTCCACCACGCCTACCTGCAGGCGACGACGATGACCTTCCTGGGCCTGATCGCCGGCCAGATCGGCACCGCCTTCGCGGCGCGGACCGATCGAGTCTCGCTGCGCTCGATCGGCGTCTTCAGCAACCGGCTCCTTCTCTGGGGAATCGCCTTCGAGCTGGTGCTTGCGGCGCTCTTCGTATACCTGCCGCCGTTCCAGGACCTGCTCCACACGGCTCCTCCGTCGCCCGACCAGCTCCTGCTCTTGCTTCCCTTCCCCTTCATCGTCTGGGGAGCGGACGAGCTGCGCCGCTATTTCCTGCGCAGGCGCGCCGCGACGCCGAGCTGACGATCGCGACTACTCCACCGAGGTGGCGGCCACCGGCTGCTCGCGGCCTGGGTGGGAGTGCGATGTGCTGCGCGGAACGACAAGGAGCGGGCAGGGGGCGAGCCGCATCAGCTTGGTCGCGACGCCGCCCAGCAGCACCCGCCCGACCGGACCGTAGGCTCGCGA
>DATBKS010000358.1:0-1954 GCA_036555755.1 Thermoleophilaceae bacterium | reverse complement strand
CAACAGCGCCACCGGCAGCTTCCTCGACGTCGGGCTGCCCGATCCCAACGCCGACCGCCAGAGCCATCTGAGCGGCGACGGCCACTACCTGGCGACCACCTGCAACGGCAACGCGATGACCTGTCCCGCCGACAACGGCGGCCACGCGGAGCCGTTCGTCCAGGACATCCCCGGCGCGACCGACACGGCTCTGCCGTTCGGCCTCGGCGGCGGGCTCGACGACAACGACAAGGAGCACCCGTGCATCAACGGCGACGGCTCGCTCGTGGGCTTCGACGTGAACGAGGGCGGCGTGGTGGGCAAGCAGATCGAGCTCTACGACCGCACCGGCGGCGCGCTCCTCAGCATCACCGGCTTGAACAGCGCGAACGACGACACGCACTGCGTGCTCGACGCGTCCGGCTCCTACATCGGCCTCATCACCAACAACAACGAGTTCAAGGTCTTCGACCGCGCGGCGGGTGCCTTCCTCACCCTCCCGGACGACATCAAGGCGATCTTCAACCCGGTGTCGTTCGTCGCGCCGTTCCCGCCGCCGGCGGGTCCGGGTGGCGGCGGCCCGGGCGGGTCCGGCACGGTGCCCGACACCACCAAGCCGAAGGCCGGCAAGTCCTTCAAGAAGCGCTACAGGCTGGCGGGCGCGCTGGCGCACGGGTTGCTGGGGCGCGTGAAGTCCAACGAGGACGGCGCTGCCAGCGCGACCGCCACGATCTCCAGCCGTAGCGCCAAGCACTTCAAGCTGGCGAAGAGCGTGAAAGTGGCGAGCGGCAAGGCGAAGCTGCGCGCGGGGCGGTCAGCCAAGCTGCGGCTTAAGTTCACGCGCAAGGCGAGGCGCCGGCTGGCGCACGCGCGGCAAGTTGCGCTGACCATCACGATCACGGTGAAGGACGCCGCCGGCAACGCCACCCGGCTCAAGGTGAAGACGACGCTGAGGCGCTAGAACGGGTAGTTGGGCATCCGCTGGACGCGGTGTGTGCCGTCGTTGAAGGTGACCCTGATGACCGTGTTGCCGGCGGGGAAGCTGCCGTCGTAGACGATGATGAACGCGTGCGCCCGTGGCGAGGGGATGATCGTCCGGACGTCGCGCGGGGTCTCGATCGTGAACTCGCGCACGGTGGGGCGCGCGAGGCCGCTGATCACTGATCGGCCGGGAAGCGTTCGGAGTGCCACGCGTCCGAGGTCGGGGTCGGCTCCCGATTCACCCGGGAACGAGGCGCCCGCGCCGTACTGCTCGCTGATGGACAGCGGCATCTTCGGGGGGAACTGAATCTTCTGGAGGCAGGGCTGGGCGTGCGGATCGTCGATCGTGCCGAGCGCGTAGTTGACGTTGCCCACCTGCGAGCCCACCACCCGGCCCACGTCCCATGCGCAGAAGCCGCCCTTCGTGGTGCGGCTCGCCTCGATGCCCCAGGCGAGGCCGCCGGTGGGGTCGGGAGCCCGGGCTTCGAGCCGCTCGGTCCCGAGGATCATGCCGTGCTGGAACCTGTTGAAGGGAGGGGGCACGGGGCCGAAACGAGTGGGGTTGAGGGCCAGCGTCTTCGGGCGGCGCTGGGCGTACCTGAAGTGGGCCGTGACCTTCGACGGGCCCGTCGGATCGGCGAGCGCGAGGAAGGCGCCACGGCGGGACGGCTTCGGGTGGAGGTCGTGGATGCGCGGACCCTGGAGCGCAACGCCGCGTAGCAGCGAGCCGGCAATTCCCCAGATCACGGTTTCGGTCGGCTGCGCCTCCGTCTGCAGTGGATCCGTGATGAGCGTCGTCCGCGTCAGAACGGGTGAGCTGCGCGCGTCACGCCAGCGCTCGCCACATTGGATCGGCGCTTCCTCGTATTGGAAGCCGACGGGGCGGAAGCGGTGCCGTGCGTCGATCCAGCCGAAGTGGCCCTGGTAGATGCGGCCGAGCTGCGCGCACAGGTCGTGGCCGAGCAGCCGGCCTGGTCGGCGCGGGCCGTGCACC
>DATBKS010000357.1:0-3365 GCA_036555755.1 Thermoleophilaceae bacterium | reverse complement strand
GGGAGCGGGCGCCTCGACCTTGGCGGCGGCCGCCGGGACGAGCGACTCGCGGTAGAACCAGAGCACGCCGATCGCGATCGCGGTCATTGCTGCGCCCAGGTAGAACGGCGACTGCACGCTCACGTGCTCGCCGAGCTTGCCGGCCACGAACGGCGCGATCGCGCCACCGCAGAAGCGAACGAAGCTGTAGGCCGCGGTGGCGATCGGCCGCTCGACGGGCGCCGACTCCATCACCACCTGCGTCATGAGCGTGTTCGCCAGGCCGAGCACCGTGCCCGCGACGATCACGCACACGATCAGCACGGTCTGTGAGGCGTGGAAGATGCCCATGAGGGCGAGGATCGTGACGAGTCCGCCGAGTGCGCCCGCGAGGCCCTTGATGTCGCCGAACCGGCGCGAGACGCGCGGCGCGACGAAGACCGCAAACACCGCCAGCAGCACGCCCCAGCCGCAGAACACGTAGCCGAGATCGTGCGCGCCCAGGCCGAGCGGGAAGGGCGAGTATGCGAGCAGCGTGAAGAAGCCGAAGTTGTAGAAGGCGGCGGTGAGTCCGGAGCCGCGCGTGGCGCGGTGGCGAAGGGCGCGAAGCGGCTCGACCACAGAGATCTTCTTGGCGGGGGCAGGCGTCTTGTCGAGGAAGACGAGCGTGGCCGCGAGGCCGATCGCCATCAGCACCGCGACGCCGAAGAACGGGCCGCGCCAGCTGATGCCGCCGAGCTCGCCGCCGAGCAGCGGACCAACCGAGATGCCGAGGCCGAGCGCGGCCTCGTAGAGCATCACGGCGCCGGCGACGCCGCCGGATGCGGAGCCGATGATCACCGACAGCGAGGTGGCGATGAACAGCGCGTTGCCGAGGCCCCAGCCCGCGCGCAGGCCGACGATCGCGCCGATGCTGTTGGACGCGCCGGCGAGCGCGCTGAAGGCGATGATCAGGATGAGGCCGGCGACCATCGTGCGCTTCGGGCCGATGCGGCTCGCGACGGCGCTCGTGATCAGCATCGCCACGCCGGTCACCGCGAAGTAGCTCGTGAACAGCAGCTCGACCTGGCTCGGCGTGGCGTTCAGGTCCTTCGCGATCGCAGGCAGGATCGGGTCCACGAGTCCAAGCCCCATGAAGGACACGACCGCCGCGAATGCGACGGCCCAGACGGCCTTGGGCTGGGAGAAGAAGCCTCCGCCGGCGTTCTCAGTTGAAGTCATGTACGTCAGTCCCCTTGCTGGAGCGCTTCGAGCAGCGCCCCGAGTGTCTCTGTGGCCGCGCGCAGTGCCGCGACCTCCTTGTCGGTCATCGATGCCATGCGCCGCTGTAGGACGTCGCGGTACTGGGCACGGAGTCGTTCGAGGGCGGCGCGGCCCTCGTCGGTGATCTGCACCAGCACCACGCGGCCGTCCTGGGGATCCCGCTCCCGCGAGACGAGCCCGCGCTCCTCCATCTTCCCGACGAGCACCGTCACCGTCGGCTGCGCGAGCCCTTCGAGCTCAGCCAGCTCGGTGATCCGGCGGCGCCCCTCAGACAGCGTGCTGAGCAGACTCGCTTCCGTGCGCGAGAGGTCGCCCTCGTAGGCGCGGTAAAGGAGCCGGCTGAGCCGCGCCGCGCGCTGTGGAAGCGCGTGCGCAACCTCGTGCGCGACATCGGGATTGGCGGTGGGCATGGTCATATTGCATAACTATATAGCTTTCCTATGAATATGTCCACGCGAAATCGCGCTGCAGAACCAAGAACTAAGAACTAAGAACCGGAAACCAGCTCGGTACTGAGCTCAGGCGTACTCGCGAGCGTCTGGAAGACGGTGCAATAGCGCTCCGACTTCCGGTGCAACCCGTCCAGCTCTTCCTGCGTCGCGTTCGGCGCATCCACCTCGAAGCGCACGCGGATCTCCCTGAAGCCCGCCCCCACCTCGCGGTCGAGGCCGAGGGTGCCGCGCAGGTCGAGGTCGCCCTCCACGTAGGTCTCGATGCGCGTCGTCTCGATTCCCATCGCGGTGGCCACCATCTGGCAGGTGAGCTGCGCGCAGGCGGCGAGCGCGCCGAGCAGGAGGTCGCCGGAGCAGGCGCCGGTGCCGGGACCGCCGACGCCCGGGTGAGCCTGAGCCTCGTAGAGCATGCGTCCGATGTCCACCGAGCAGCTCACGGGGCCGTCGCCGGAGTCGCCGCCCTTGGCCTTGAGGGTGATGTACGCCTTCTCGGGGTCGATCCGGTAGGCGTCCTTGAGAGGTTTCTGCGTAGCGCGAAGATCCATCTGGCGAGTATCGCCTACGCCGGGGTTCGCCGCCTGATGCGCGGCCGCGGCTGGCAGCGCTCGCAGACGTAGGTTCCCCGCCCGGCGGCGCGCATCTTCTTCACCGTGTTGCCGCAGCGGACGCACGGCTCGCCCTCGCGCAGGTGAATGAGGAAGCGGTCCTGGAACGAGCCGCTCGCGCCGTCCGGGTGGCGGAAGTCGTCGATCGTCGCCCCCTTCGCGTCGATGCCGGCGTTTAGCGACTCGACCACGGCGTCGCGCAGCGCCTCGATCTGCCCGCGCTTGAGCGTCCCGACCGGCCGCAGCGGATGGATCTGCGCGCGGAAGAGCGCCTCGTCCGCGTAGATGTTGCCAACCCCGGCCACGCGCTCCTGCGAGAGGAGGAAGGCCTTGACCGGCGCCTTCCGCCCCCTCGCGAGTGCCCGCAGCGCGTCGGAGGTGAAATCGGGACCCAGAGGCTCCACGCCGAGCCGCGCGGAGAAGTACTCCTCGAGCGCGTCGTGGCCGAGCAGCACGATCCCGGTGCCGAAGCGGCGCACGTCCACGAACAGCACGCGCTCGCCGGAGTCGAGCACGATCCGCACGCGCAGATGCGGCCGGTCTTCGGTGTCCTCCTCCGCCGGCACCACCAGCAGGTTGCCCGTCATGCGCAGGTGCATCGCGATGTACACCTCGTCCTCGAGCTCCCAGATCAGGTACTTGCCGCGCCGCGAGAGCGCCTCCACGCGGCGGCCGCGCACGGCGTCGGCCACCTCGGCGGGCGGCGCAGGATCGCACCAGCGCGCGTCCAGCACCTGCATCTCCTCGAGCACGCGGCCTTCGACGGCGGGCGCGAGGTGGCGGCGAATCGTCTCTACTTCGGGAAGCTCGGGCATCTACCCGAGCTTATTCATCAGCTCGTGGTGGCCCGGGGGTGCGCCTTGAAGTAGACGTCCTTCAGGCGCTGGCTCGACAGGTGCGTGTAGAGCTGGGTGGTGGAGACGTCTGCGTGCCCGAGCATCTCCTGGACAGAGCGGAGATCGCAGCCGCCGGACAACAGATGCGTGGCGAAGGTGTGGCGCAGCGTGTGCGGGCTCATGCGATCGGCAAGCCCGGCGCGCAGCGCGTGGCGGCGGACGATCTTGTA
>DATBKS010000356.1:0-6308 GCA_036555755.1 Thermoleophilaceae bacterium | reverse complement strand
GCGTGCCCGTGGAAGGTGAAGCGGGCGAGCAGCGGCATCAGCGTCTGGAAGTTGTAGGAGAGCGTGCCGATCACGCCCATCAGTACGAGCGGGATCAACAACCCGGGAGTGGAGCGGACGTAGCGAAGCGCCGAACGCAGCTGGCCGGCCTTGCGCGGAGCGGGCTCGCTCATGTGCATTTCGCTCGGCTCCATCCTGCGCAGGGCGAAGATCATCGCCGCGAACGAGGCCGCATTGATCAGGAAGCAGTCGGCCACGCCGACGGTCGCGATCGTCACGCCGGCGAGCGCCGGACCGGCCACGCGCGCGACCTGCACGAGCGCGCTGTTGAGCCCGACCGCGTTCACCAGCCGCCCGGGACTCACGAGCTCGACGAGGAACGCCTGGCGCGCCGGGTTGTCGATTGCGTTCACCGCCCCGCGCGTGAAGACGAGGGCGAAGATCATCCACGGCTTGACGACGCCTGAGCCGGTGAGCAGCCAGAGCGTGAGTGCGGGCAGCGCCATCGCCATCTGGGTGAAGATCAGGAGGCGGCGCTTGTCGAGCCGGTCGGCGATCAGGCCGCCCCAGGCACCGAGCAGCAGCATCGGTGTGAACTGGAGCGCGGTCGTGATGCCGACCGCGAGCGCGCTGCCGGTGAGCGAGAGGACGAGCCACAGCTCGCCGACCGTCTGCATCCAGTTCCCGCTCAGCGAGACGATCTGTCCCGCGAAGTAGCGGCGGTAGTTGGGAACCGACAGCGAGTGGAAGGGTCTGCCTAGCTTGGGCAGCAGAGCCGCCCTCACTCAGGACCCTCCAGGATCCGCTCCAGAATCGCGGTGGCGCGCTCCAGCGTCTCGAGATCCTCGTCGTCGAGGTGACGCAGGCGCTTGGACAGGTAGGCGTTCTTGCGAGAGCGAAGCTTCTTGACGAGGGCGCGGCCCTCCTTGGTCACGGACACGATGCTCACGCGCCCGTCGTCCGGGTCCGCCACGCGCTCCACAAGGCCGTCGTTCTCGAGAGTGGCGAGCAGACGCGTGACGGTAGGCCGCTGGATGCGCTCGATCTCCGCGAGCCGGCTGGGCGTAAGCGGCCCATGCCGCTCGAGCGTGGCGAGCGCCGCGGTGAGAGAGGGCGACAGACCGGCATCCGCCTCCTGGCGCAGGCGGCGCGCGGTGCGCGTGATGGCCAGGCGTAGACGGGGGGAAAGGTCTTCTCTCACGATGGTTTGCATTGCTAATTAGTATAGCGAACTAAATGAAGTCCGCCGACCGCCGTCCGCCGTCGGCAGGGCGTTGGATCAGACGGCTCGGCGGACTGCGGACGGCGGACGGCGGACTAGCGCCGGCCCGTGACCTTCACGCTCAAAGCGTTGCGGCGCCCCTGCACGTCGACCGTCGTGAGCCGCATCTTCAGCTTCGTGCTCTTGTGGTGCTTCAGCTTCTTCTTGAGGCTCTTGCTCGCGCGGATCTTGCCGGCGCCGACGCGAACCACCACGCCGTTCGCCGCACGCGGGAGCTTCACCGTCAGCTTGCCCTTGCGGGAGAGCTTGAGCCGCTTCGCCGAGATGCGGAAGTCGGCGCCGACGCCGACGATCCCGCCCTTCACCTTGGCGACCTTGATGGTCTTGGGCAGCTGGAGCGTGAGCGAGCGCAGCTTGACCGCGCCGCGGGTGACGGTGAGCGTGAGCACCGGGTGCTTGCCGCGCAGCCCGCGCAGCGTCGCCTTGGCGTGCGGGGCGGTCTTGCCCGTGCAGCCGACGAGCGTGACCGGCGCGGTCACGTTCGAACTGCCGCCGTTCTGTCCGGTGAAAGCGCCGAGCACGTCCGGCGGTGTGCCAGTGCAGATGTTGCGGGTGGCCACGAGCAGGCCGTGCGTGCCGCCGTCGATGGCGAGACCGAAGCTCGTGAGCGGCACGTCGGGCAGCCCGTTGAAGATGTTCTGCACACGGCCGCCGGCGACGCCGGTGTTGCCGCTGAGCACGAACGGCAGCACGCCGCCGAACTCGACGCCCACGCCTGGCAGCGCGCCCGGTCGCGCCACGGTGAAGACGCCGCCTTGCACCGGGGTCGGCAGCAGCGGGCTGGCGATCGTGGCGGTGCCGATGCGGGAACCGGCGGGGCACGCCTGGACGGCGAGCTGGGCGCTGGTGCAGAGTACCGGCACGGCGCTCACGCCCGACGCCAGGGACGTGGGCAGCGACACCGCAGCGCTGAGCTGCGAGGCCTCGCCGACGGTCTGGGTGATCACCGCGTTGAACGGCACGTGGGAGTTGCGCGACGTGGCGCCCGCGGCGCCCATCGTGGCCACCACCCGCGGCGCGAACTTCAGGCTGCCGCAGGCCGTCGGCGTGAAGGTGCTGGACGCGCTCGAGCTCGTGGTCGGCGCCTCGTGCGAGTTGGCGTCGAGGCTCGAGGTGGCGGCCTTGCAGGAGGTCGGGTTCGACATGAACGGCGTCAGCAGCCACGGCCGCGAGCCGAACAGCGTGATCGAGGTCGACTTGATCTGGAGGGGCAGACCCGAGACCGAGTCCGGCTGGTTCAGCACTGGGGACTCGATCCCGAAGTCGCCGTTCGTGCGCAGGCTGATCGGCGACTTGAGGAAGATCTTCCCGCCGACCGACGGCCGCACGACGATCCCGAGAATTGCGGGATGCGTCGCGTCCGGGACGAGGTTGTAGATGTCGCCGTTCGAGTTGGTGGGAAGAAGGCCGCCGATGCTCGCGCCAACCACGGTGCTTCCCACGCGCGTGTTACTGGGACACGTATCGGCCGCGAACGCGGCCTGCGTGCATTTCGGGCTCGCCTGCGGGTTGCCGAGCAGCCCGGCGGGCAGGTGGAGCGTGCTGTTGAGGATGCTGTCGCTGCCGTCCGAGTAGGAGAACTGCTCGTCGATCGTGACGTCGGCGTGCGCGCCGGCCGCCTTGGTCGTCGGCGTGACAGTCAGGCTGTCGACGTGAATAGAAGCCAGCGCCGCTGATGGCGCCACCAATGTGACCGCAAGCACGCAAGCGGCAACCCAAGTACCCCGAAGATCCTTCAACGAGCCTCCCTCTCTCGGCAAGGCTCGTCAGGATACGGGGTCAAGATGAAGCGAGGACGCAGTGGTCTGCCGCCCGGCCCGCGACTTCCGGTCGCAGTCCAGTCGATCCTCCTGTGGCGAGGCATCGACAGCTATCTCGAGGGCTGTTTCCGCCGCTACGGGCCCGTGTTCAACGTGCGGATCGCCCCGATGGGCACGCTCGTGTACGTGACGGATCCCGACGAGATCAAGCGGATCTTCACGGGCGACACCTCCGTCTTCCACGCGGGCGAGGCGAACGGCACCGTGCTCGCCTCGATCATGGGCCGCCACTCGGTGCTGATCCTCGACGAGGACGAGCACCTGCGACAGCGCCGGCGGATGCTGCCTCCCTTCCATGGCGAAAGCGTGCGGCGCTACGGCGAGGTGATCGAGGAGGTGACGCGCGAGGAGGTGGCGCGCTGGCCGGTCGGCTCGCCGATCGCGCTCCACCCGCGCATGAACGCGATCACGCTCGAGGTGATCATGCGCGCGGTGATCGGGGTGGAGGATCCTGCGCGGCTCGCCGAGCTGCGCCGCCTGCTGCCCCGGCTCGCGGGCTTCGGCCCGGTGGTGATGCTGTCGTGGGTCTGGCCGCGGCTGAACGCCTTCGGCCCGTGGAAGCGCTTCGAGGAGCTCAAGGCGATGGTGGACCGGGAGCTCTACGCGGAGATCGCCGCGCGCCGCGCGGACCCCGCGCTCGAGGAGCGGACCGACATCCTCTCGCTGCTGATCCGCGGCACGCCGGACGAGGAGCCGATGACCGACGAGGAGCTGCGCGATCAGCTCATCACGCTGCTGCTTGCGGGCCACGAGACGACGGCCACCGGCCTGGCCTGGGCGTTCGAGCGCCTGCTGCGCCACCCCGAGCAGCTGCCGCGCCTGACCAGCGGCGACGATGCCTATCTCGACGCGGTGGTGAAGGAGACCCTGCGCGTCCGCCCGGTGATCTTCGACGTCGCGCGCAAGCTCACGCAGCCCGTGGAGGTGGCCGGCTACTCGCTGCCCGCCGGGGTGATCGTGGTGCCCGGGATCGGGATCGTCCAGCGCGAGGAGGCGAACTGGCAGGCGCCCGGCGAGTTCCGCCCGGAGCGCTTCCTCGACGCCCAGCCCGAGCCGTACACGTGGATTCCCTTCGGCGGCGGTCCGCGCCGCTGCCTCGGCGCGGCGTTCGCCACCTTCGAGATGAAGACGGTGCTGCGCACGATCCTGTCCGAGGTTGAGCTGCGCGCCGACCGGCCGGAGCCCGAGGGCGTGCGTATGAAGCACATCACCCTCGTGCCGGCACGTGGCGCGAAGGCGGTCGTGGTCCGGCGTAACGGATCCCGCGCGCGCGAGACTCAGGAGGCGATCACCGTATGAGCGACGAGGTCAAGAACAGGTTCTTCTCCCGCATGTGGGTCCGCATGAAGGACTCGGAGGAGCAGGTCGAGCACCGCAAGCGCAACCTCTCCGGGCTGTCGGGCCGCGTGATCGAGCTCGGTGCCGGCGACGGCCGCAACTTCGCGCTCTACCCGCCCGAGGTGACCGAGGTGGTGGCGGTCGAGCCCGAGCCCTACCTGCGCGAGCACGCCGAGACGGCGGCGCGCGAGGCTCCGCTAGCGGTGACCGTCATGACCGGAGTCGCCGACCGCCTGCCCGCCGAGGACGCGAGCTTCGACGCCGGCGTCGCCTCGCTCGTTCTCTGCACGGTGCCCGACCAGGCCAGCGCGCTCGCCGAGCTCAAGCGAGTGATCAAGCCGGGCGGCGAGCTGCACTTCCTCGAGCACGTCCATTCAAACAACCCACGCCAGGCGCGCATCGAGAACATGCTCGATCACGTCTGGCCGCACATCGCCGGCGGCTGCCATCCCAATCGCGAGACCCAGGCCGCCATCGAAGGCGCCGGCTTCGAGCTGCAAGAGCTCGACCACTTCGGCTTCTCGCCTAGCTTTCCCGTGCCAAAAATCGCCCACATCCTCGGTGTGGCGCGTCGGCCCGCATAGCCGCGAGAAAACACGGGAAGTTTCACGCGCTCGGGCGCGTCTTATGGGGAACGACCGACCCCTCATATGGAAAGCGCCCCATGCCAAACACACTGTCGGACTCCCTCCTCGCCGCAGCACCTGAAAGTCATGTGCTCGTTTTCCCGGGCACTCCCAGCATCGATGGCGACGCCCTAGCAGCGGCCTGGAAGGCCGCCCGCGACGAAGCGCTGAGCGCGTACAACGCCTGGCGCGACGGCGGCAGCCTGGTAGAGAACTTCGCCGTCTACCGCGCCGCCGCGGACCGTGAAGAGGCGGCCGCCTCAGCACTCGCAAACCGCGCCAGCGAAGGGCGCACCCGCTGGTACCGGTTGCTCAAAGGCGACAGTCCCCGCTAACGGCAGCCGGTTCCGGACGGGCGGCCCGGGATCGGGCGGGCCGCCCGATTGCGGATAAGGCATCCTTAGCCGCATGAAGCGCCGTGTGAACGTCGAAGGTGTGCCGCGCCTGCCGGCGTTCTCGCACGCCGTGCAGGTCGATGACCACATCTACGTGGCCGGCACGCTCGGCACCGACGCCGACCTGAATCTCGTCGAGGGCGGCACCCGCGGCGAGACCCTTCAGGCCCTCGCGTGGGTCAAGCGCATCCTCGAGGAGTGCGGCGCGTCGCTCGACGACGTCGTGAAGGTGAACGTCTTCCTCACCGACATGAGCACGTTCGAAGAGATGAACGAGGCTTACATGAGCGTGTTCGGCGACGCCGTCCCGGCGCGCATCACGGTGGGCGTGAGCGCGCTCGCGCTTGGCGCTGCGGTAGAGCTCGACTGCGTCGCCATACTCACGCCCCGCTAGGGTCGGGGCAATGGCGAAGAAGACCGTCGACGACCTGCTCGCCGAGGCGCGCGCAAAGCTCGACCGCGTAGGCCCAGAGGAGGCGAAGGCCGCGGTCGACGCCGGCGACGCGCTGATCGTGGACATCCGCATGGAGGCGCAGCGAGCCGCGGATGGGGTGGTGCCCGGCGCCGCGTACGTCCATCGCAACGTGATCGAGTGGCGCGTGGATCCGGAGACCGACTACGCCGACCCTGCTCTCGCGAGCGGGCGGCGGATCATCGTGATGTGCGACGCGGGCTACACGTCGAGCCTGGTGGCCGCGACGCTTCAGGAGTTGGGCTTGGAGGACGCCACCGACCTCGCCGGCGGCTTCCAGGCCTGGCGCGGTGCGGAGCTGCCGGTCGAGCCGCTCGCGCGCTCGAGCTGACGCTCGGGACTCACGCGCACGACGCTCCGCGCCAGCCCGACCTT
>DATBKS010000355.1:0-15160 GCA_036555755.1 Thermoleophilaceae bacterium | reverse complement strand
CGGCGCAAGCAGCACGAACGCCGCCGCCTGGAGAAGCTCGGCCGCGCCGTTGCCCACCACGATCTGCTCCGCCGCCACGTCGTGGCGCTCGGCGAGCAGTGTGCGAATGCCGGCCGCGTGGCGGTCGGGATAGCCGTTCACGCGCCCGCGGGCGCGGGCGATGGCAGCGTTGACCACCTCGGAGTTCGGCATGTCCGGCCACTCGCTGCCGGACAGATCCACGTTGACGACCCGCTGGAGCGCGCTGGCCTTCTCCTGGGCGCGCCGCTCGCGAAGCCCCGCGTTCCACTCCTCCTGATCGATGTCCTCGAACTGGCGGTAGTAGTCGAGCAGCCCCATGCCGCTCCTAGGAGTTCGGGGCGACCTGGGGACCGGGGCCGGCGATGATCAGGAACCAGAAGGCGAAGCCCACCACCGCCACGCCGGCGGTGATGATGAAGATCCGCTCGAGCGCGCCGCGCTTCTGCTCGTAACCCGCGGCGCGCCGGACGAGCTTCCAGGCGTGGTCCACACGACGCGCGATGGCCACCGTGATGAACAGCGTGCAGACCATCCCGATGAACGCCGTGACGATCCCCATGAACACCGAGTCGGTGGCGTAGTTGACCTGCGAGCCGACCCACATCCAGCCGATCGGCTGGGGACCCCAGAGCGACAGGCAGAGAATGGTCTCGATGGCCAGTAGCAGCGCCGACAGCACGCGGTCGACGGTGCGCCGCGCCTGCCCGGCCTCCACCGGCGTGCCCCGGTAGCGCAGCGGCGCCGTGCCGGGGCGTCGGCCGATGAATAGCCCGCCGGTGTCTGTCGGGTCGTTGCTCGCCATTACCTGAGACTGGCAGATCGCACTGAGAAGCCGCTCAGGCAGCTAGCTCGCGTACAGGGCTTCGATCTCCCCGGCGTACTTCTCGTTGACGATGTTGCGCTTGACCTTGAGCGTCGGCGTGAGCTCCCCGGTGGGCTGCGAGAGGTCGTTCTGGAGGATCGTGAACTTCTTGATCTGCTCCACGCGGCCCACCGCCGAGTTGACCTCGTCGACAACGCTTTGCACGACGGCGCGCATCTCGTCGGACGTGTAGACGTCCTCGGGCTGGAGACCATGCTCTTGGGCGAATGCCGGCAGCTCCTCGGGATCGAGCGTGATCAGGGCGACCAGGTATGGACGGCGGTCGCCGATCACCACCGCCTGCGAGATCCAGCGGTTCTGCTTGAGGCCGTTCTCCAGGTTTGCCGGGGTGATGTTCTTGCCGCCCGCGGTGATGATGATGTCCTTCTTGCGGCCCGTGATGTAGAGGAAGCCGTCCTCGTCGATCGAGCCGAGGTCGCCGGTGTGGAGCCAGCCGTCGGTGAGCGTCTCCTTCGTCGCCTCTTCGTTCTTGAAGTAGCCCTGGAAGATGTTCGGGCCGCGCAGCAGCACCTCGCCGTCGTCGGCGATCTTCGCCTCGACGTTCGGGAGGGGCTTGCCCACCGAACCGAAGCGGAACGCGTCCGGCCTGTTGGCGCTCGCGACCGTGGAGGTCTCCGTCATGCCATAGCCCTCCATCACGGGCACGCCACAGGCGTAGAAGAACTCGAGGATCTCCTTGGAGATCGGCGCCGCGCCGGTGACGGCTTGGCGGAGGTTGCCGCCGAAGAGGTTGCGGACGTTCTGGTACAGCTTCTGGTCGGCCTCGTCGAAGGCGGCCTGGAGCTCGGCCGGAACCTCCTCGCCGCGCTCCTCCATCTGGCGCACCTTGAAGCCGAGCTCGACGGCCTGCTTGATCTCGGCAGGGTCGCCCGCGCTGTTGGCGAGCGTGTAGATCTTCTCGAAGATCCGCGGCACCGACGGGAAGTACGTCGGCTTGACCTCCATTAGGTTGGGGATGATCTTCTGCGGGTCCTTCTCCCAGTACGCGATCGCGCTGCCGATGTCGAAGGTCAGGAACTGGATGAGCAAGGCGAAGGCGTGCGCCAGCGGGAGGAAGAGGTAGACGACCTCGTCGCTCTTGAGGACGCCGTCCGACTCGACCATGTCGGTGACGCGGCGGTAGTTGCCGTGGGTCAGCAGACAGCCCTTCGGCGGGCCGGTGGTGCCCGAGGTGTAGATGTAGAGGCACATGTCGTCGTCGCCGACGCCGGCCAGCCGCTCCTCGTAGTCGGAGTCGGGGCGGGCGGCGCCGCGGGCGCAGAGATCGTCGAGCGGGACCGCGTTGCCGATATCGCCGCTCGGCTCCATCACGATGATCAGTTCGAGCTCGGGCAGCTCGGCCTCCATGTGGCGGATCTTCTGGAGCTGCTCCTGGTCCTCCACGAAGACCGCGCGCGACTCGGAGTGGTGGAGCACGTAGTGGCACTCCTCCGGCGAGTTGGTCTGGTAGATCGAGACGCAGGTGGCGCCGGCGCCGAGGATGCCGAAGCAGGCGTAGGTCCACTCGGGGCGCGTGTTGCTGAGGATGGAGACTTTGTCGCCGGGCTGGATGCCCAGGTCAACGAGACCGAGCGCGACGTGCTTGACCTTCTCGGCCAGCTCCTTGTAGCTGACGTCGACCCACTCGTCCCCGACCTTGTGCTTCAGGGCTGGGCGATCCGCATGCTTGCGACCCGCCAGCGATACGAGATCGGCCATCGTCCGAGAGCCAGTGCTCGCCTCGGCGGCGTTGATCGTGCCAGCTTCCATCCGCATTCCTCCTCCAAATTGGCTACGTGGCCAAGTCTATGCGGATGGAAGTCCGCAGTGAACAGTCCGCAGTCGGCAGGGCGGCAGTTCGGCGGACGGCGGACGGCGGACGGCGGACCAACGTGAGACGGCCGCTCAACGAGCGGCCGTCGAAACTGCGCTCCCCTGTCAGCGGGAGGAGCTAGGCCTTCGCCAGCTCCCGGCGCTGTGACTCCTTCAGGGAGGTAAGGAAAAGGGTCTTGTCGATCCGCCCCTGGAATATCGGCACACCGAGCTCCATGCACTTGGAGATGACTTCCCTCCGTTGCATCCCCGCCTCACGGGCCAGCTCGGTGGGGGTCAGATGGATCGCCATGTACTTCCTCCCGTCGTTTGCCTAGTGCCTATGAAGACTTTATCGGTAGTGACAGACGGCGCAACCGATTTCTCGGAAATTGGGCGGACTAACGGTCGATCTTGGGTAGCGCTAGGGAGGTAATCTGCCGCCGCGATGCCTGAACCGTCTCAGCCCAGCGACGCGCTGTTCCTCGAGTCGCTCATGGACACGAACCTGTACTCCATGGGCGCGTACTTCGCGGACCAGCATCCGGACCTCGTAGAGGAAGTGATCGCGCAGAGCGTCGCGATCGAGGAACGCGGTCTGCGCGGCTACGCGGAGGACAACGACATGGGCGTCGAGGCGGTGTTCGAGACGCTCCTGACGGGGCTCGCCGTGCGCTACTACAAGGCCGTGGCGAGCTAGCCGGGCTGCCAGACCTCCCCGCGGCTCACGCGCTCGAAGCCCATCCAGATCGCGTTCATCGCCGTGGCGACGACGCGCTCGCGCGGAACCTGCGGGTGCTCGTACCACCACAGCGCTAGCCCCTGGAGCACCGCGCGCACCACCTCCCAGGCCATGTCGAGCGACTCGACGTCGAGCGCGCCGGCGATGTTCTCGGCTCCCGGCTCCTCGCCCATGATCGGGCGGATCGCCTCGCGGCTCTGGGCTGCCACCTCGCGGCGAATCGCCTCGATCTCTGGGTCGCCTGTGGTGTCGCGGAACATCATCCGCGCGGCGTATGGGTGCTCCTCGATGTAGGCGAACCAGGCGTCGATCGATCGGGCGATGCGCTCCTCCTGGGGCTCGTCGCCCGGCAGGTTGTCGCGCCAGACCTGGCGCAGCTCGCCGTAGTGGCGCTCGAGCAGGCGGCGGTGGAGCTCCTGTTTGGAGGCGAAGTGGTCGTAGACGACCGGGGGCGAGACGCCGGAGCGGCGGGCGATCTCGTCGATCGAGGCACCGTGGTAGCCGCGCTCGGCGAACAGCTCGCTGGCCGCCTGCTCGATCAGCTCGCGGCGGGCCTCGGCCGTCATGCGCTTTTTCGGTGTCGTCGCCATCGGGTCCGTGATAACCTAACAACCACTAGGTTATGCGAAGCCGCCTACGGACACTCGATCCGCTCGCCATCGCGGCCATCGCCTTCGTCGGGGCGAACGTACTGCACACGCTGGACCACTTCCGGCAGGGCGTGGACGGGCTGAGCACCACGATCCTGGCCGGCGGCACCACCCTCTCGATCCTCGCGATCACCGTGATGGTGATGGCGCTGAGGCGCCATCCGCGCGCGCCCGCGCTTGCGGCCGTCGTCGGGCTGTCGGGCGCCGTCGGCATCGCGTCGAGCCACCTCGCGCCGCACTGGAGCTCGCTGAGCGATTCCTATCCGGAGATCGGGGCCGATGCCCTCTCGTGGGTCGTCGTGCTGCTCGAGATCGGCGCCGCGCTCGTACTCGCGGTCGTCGCGCTGCGCGAGCTGCGCCGCCAGGCCGCCGCGCAGCCGGCTCACGCCTAGACGGCGCGCCCATAGCGCCCGTGCGCCATCCTTTGAGGCCGTGCGCCCCGCTCTGGCCGCCACTGTTCTCTGCCTGGCGACGCTGACCGCTTGCGGCGCGCAGGACGCGCAGGCGCGCGTGCACCTCGTGAAGATCGGCAGCTTCTCGTCGCCGATCGACGTGGCCGCGCCGCGCGGCGACAACTCGCGCGTGTTCGTGGTCGAGCGCGCCGGCCGGATCATGCTCGTCAAGAACGGGCACAAGCTGCGCACGCCGTTCCTCAACATCCGCGGGAAGGTGTCCGGGGGCGGTGAGCGCGGCCTCTTGTCGATGGCGTTCGCGCCCGACTACGCGTCGAGCGGGCGCTTCTACGTCTGCTACACGGACAATGCCGGCGACGTGCGAGTGGTCCAGTACACACGCGCCGCGGGCGGCGACCGCGCGAACGCCGGCTCCGCGCGCGGCGTGATCAAGATCGAGCACAGCCAGTTCACGAACCACAACGGCGGCCAGATCCAGTTCGGTCCCGACGGCCTGCTCTACGTCGGCGTCGGCGATGGCGGCAGCGAGGGCGACCCGAACAACACGGGCCAGAACCTCGGGACCCTGCTCGGCAAGATCCTGCGGATCGATCCCAACCCGGGCGGCGGCTACAAGATCCCGAGCGGCAACCCGTTCACCGGCGGCGGGCGGCGCGGCGAGATCTACGCCTACGGCTTCCGCAACCCGTGGCGTTTCTCGTTCGACCGCAGCACCGGCGCGCTGATCGTCGGCGACGTGGGGCAGGACAAGTACGAGGAGATCGACTACGAGGCCCAGGGCAAGGCGCGCGGGAAGAACTTCGGCTGGAGTCACTTCGAGGGCAACAGCCACTACAAGAGCGGCGGGACCCCGAACTACGCCCCGCCGGTGCTGGTTCGCTCGCACTCCGGCGCGGGCTTCTGCGCGATCACCGGCGGCTACGTGGTGCGCGATCACTCGCTCGGCAGCCTCTACGGCCGCTACGTCTACGGCGACCTGTGCAACTCGAGCCTCTTCTCGGTGAAGCTGCGCCCGGGCCACGCGAGCGGCAACCGCGCTCTCGGCCCGAAGGTGAGCAACCTTGTCTCGTTCGGTGAGGACGCGCGCGGCCGCATCTACGCGGTGTCACTCAGCGGACCTGTGTACAGGCTGGCCGGCTGAGCCGATCGGGGTAATGCTT
Organism: Thermoleophilaceae bacterium; assembly: GCA_036555755.1. Lineage (GTDB taxonomy): Bacteria > Actinomycetota > Thermoleophilia > Solirubrobacterales > Thermoleophilaceae > JAICJR01. The sequence goes on along the minus strand of DATBKS010000355.1, from coordinate 9,500 downwards.
GAGGAGTGCGGCTTGGACTCGCACTCCTGGCTCTGACGCTTGCCCTGCCCGGCGTCGCCTGCGCGCGGATTGAGCTCGAGCACTTCGGGCGCTTCCGGCAGCCGGTCTACGTGGCCGGCTCGCCGTCCGACCCGCAGCGGGTGTTCGTGGTCGAGCGGATCGGCCGCATCGTGGTGGTCAAAAACGGACGGAAGATCAATAGGCCGTTCCTCGACATCAGCCGCCACGTGTCCACCGAGGCAGAGCAGGGCCTCCTGTCGATGGCGTTCGCGCCGGACTACCGCAAGAGCGGGCGCTTCTATGTCGACTACACCGACCGCGGCGGTGACATCGAGATCCGCGAGTTCCGCCGCTCGCGGAAGAGTGCCGATCTCGCTGATCCGCGATCGGGCAGGACCGTGCTCAAGATCGAGCACAGCCGCTACCCGCACCATGAGGGCGGCCAGATCCAGTTCGGACCCGACGGGATGCTCTATATCGGCGTGGGCGACGGCGGCGGGATCGGCGACCCGTCGGGCAACGCGCAGAGCCTGCACACGCCGCTCGGCAAGATCCTGAGGATCGACCCGCGGCCGACGAAGTCGGGCCCGTTCGGGATCCCCACCGACAACCCGTTCGTGGGGCGGCAGAACTCGCTGCACGAGATCTGGGCGTACGGCTTCCGCAACCCGTGGCGCTTCTCGTTCGACCGTGTCACAGGCGACCTGATCATCGGCGACGTCGGGCAGGACAAGTTCGAGGAGATCGACTTCGTCCCGCACGGGAGCGGGGCGGGCGAGAACTTCGGCTGGAACATCTTCGAGGGTCGCCACCGCTACAAGCGAGGCGCGGCCGTACCGCCGAACGTCGTGTCTCCGGTGCTCGAGCGCCCGCACAGTGCCGGCTTCTGCGCAATCGTCGGCGGCTACGTGGTGCGCGACCGCTCGCTCAGTGGCCTCTACGGCCGCTACGTGTACGGGGACGACTGCCGCTCGCGGATCTACTCGGTTGAGCTCAAGTACGGCGGGCTGTCAGGCAACCGCGTGCTGATGGGCGGCATGGACCACGTCGTCTCGTTCGGAGAGGACGGGCGCGGGCGCGTCTACTGCGTCTCGCTCGGCGGCTGGGTCTACCGGCTCGGTGCCGGCGACTGAGTCATGTGCAGCCGGGCGTCGGCGGCCTTGATGCGGGCCTGGCCGGCGAGCTGGATGTTCTTGTAGATCCGCGCGAGCACGTCGAAGACGGGCTTCTTGTTGCCTAGCTGGTCGGTCACGCCCTTCTGGTTGTAGGGCGGCTGCGGCGACGGGTTGCCGCCGTCCCAGCCGGGTCTGACCTTGAAGTCGCGCAGGATCCAGGCGATCGCCCCGTTGATGAACGGGTGCTGGTCGAAGACCTGGTTCTGGTAGCTCATCCAGTCGGTCTGGAATTCGTAGGTGCCCTTCTCGTCGACGGGGCCGTCGTGGTTCGACTCCGCGCCGTACTCGGTGACGAACAGCGCGGTGCGCGGATAGAACTGGTGCATCTGGTCGAAGTACGCGCCGGTTGCGCCGCGGTCGACAAGCTGGCCGCCGGGGCCGGGGTACCAGCCGAAGTAGTCGTTGAGGCCGAGCGCGGTGAAGTACCTGGCGAAGATGATCTGCTTGGGGATCGACGGGTAGCCCGCGATGTCGGTGGCGATGAGGCGCGTGTCGTCCATCGACGTGATGAGCGCGTGGGCGCGCTTGATGTACTCCTCCTGGCCTGAGTCCGGGCGCGACGGCAGCTCGTTGCCGATCGCCCAGGTGAGCACCGACGGATGGTTCTGGTCGCGCTCGATCATCTCGCGGATGTCAGTCAGCCCCTTGTCCTGAACCGAGTGCAGCTTGAGCTGGTCCTCGCCGAGGCGGTAGACCGGCACCTCGTCCCAGACCATCACGCCGGCACGGTCGGCCATCTCGAGGATCTCGGGGTGCAGCGGGTAGTGGACGCGCGTGATCGTGCCGCCGAGCTGGAGCAGGTCCTGGAACATCGCCTTGCGGTCCGACTCGGTGAGCGCCCCGCCGTGGCCGTCGGCGACGTCCTCCTCGTGCATGCTCGCCCCGCGCAGCGTCGTGGGCACGCCGTTGATCAGCAGGCGGCCGTTGCGGACCTTGATCGAGCGGACGCCGATGTGGGCGAGCCAGCCGCCCACTGTGCGGCCGCGGATCGAGGCGCCGGCGCGGACCGTGTAGAGCTGCGGGTCACCGGGCTCCCAGAGCCGCGGGTTGTCGATCCGGATCTTGCTCGTGACGACGCGCGTGCGGTGGCGGGGGATCGTGACCGCCTTGAAGTGGGCGCGGATGCCGCCGACCGTGGCGTGGAAGATCACCCGCTGCCGGCTCTTCTCCAGGTTGTGGAGCGTGGCCTTGAGGAAGACGGTGGCGGGACAGTTGCGACAGGGAAGCCGCGGCTGGGCGAGGAAGTCGTCGATGTCCACGCGGTCGACCTTGCGCAGGTAGACCTCGCGCAGGATGCCGCTGTAGTTCCACCAGCCGCCGCCGGGCGTGCCGTTGTCCTGGTCGATCAGCGGCGGGAGGTCGGTCTCGGTGCGGCGGCTGTCCACGCGCACGACGAGGTGGTTCACGCCGCGCTTGCGGATCTTCTCGGCGGGGACCTCGAACGGCAGGTAGGCGCCCTCATGCGAGCCGATCTGGCGCCCGTTCAGATACACGCGTGCGCGGTAATTGACCGATTCGAAGCGCACGACCCAGCTCTGCGTCCGGCCGGTCTTGGGCGCGCGGAAGTCGGTGCGGTACCAGCCCACGCCCCCGCGCTGGCTCGCGTCCGAGAGATCGGTGGCGTTCCATGCATTCGGGACGGTGACCGGGGACCAGCCCGTGAGCGAGCTCTGGCGCTCGAAGCCCTGCGCGAGGCCCTGGTCGAACGGGTCGGCCCGGAAGTACCAGTTGCTGTCGAGCAGGTACCGGCCCGTGTGGCCGTCGTGGTAGAGGACCTTCGGCTTGGGCGTGTAGACCGCGGCGCCGGCGACACCCGGAAGGGCCAAGGCGAGCACGACCGCGGCTAGAAGCGTGCGGAGGAAGCGGGACAAGGGCATGGAGTGCAACACGGCTGACCTGTGAAGGTTGTGCAACAGCTGCTGCACAAAGACGGGCAGGCTAGCGATCAGGTCAGAGGCCTAATGCTGCGCAGCAGCCTCTTCCGCTCTGTGAGCGGCCACGAGCTCCTTGAGCGTCGCCTTCCCCGTGTACTTCGGACGCCATTTGAGCTCCTTGCGGGCGCGGTCGGTCTTCATGAGAACCTCCTTACGCACCGAGTGGATCCAGGAGAGCTGGGGTGGGGTCTTCGGCAGGCGCGAGATCACCTCGGCGGTGGCGTCCACCGCCACGTCCGGGATTCCCAGCGAGTACCAGCCGAGCGCATTTGCCAGGTCGCGCGTACGCAGGGTCCCGCCCCCGGCCAGGTTGTAGGGGCCGGGCGGACCCTTGGCGAGCACGCCGGCGACGAACGCCGACGCCACGTCGTCCTCGTGCACGAGCTGGAAGCGCGTGCCCGGGTCCGGGATCACGGGCTTCAGCATCGGCAGCGAGTCGAGCAGCCGCAGGACGGAGTCCGGGAGAGCCTCGGAGAGGCGCACGTACGGGATCTCGTCGAGCAGCGTCTGGGCGCGCGGGCCGGCCACGATGCACGGGCGGAACACATACGCGCTCGTCTTCGTGCGGCGCTTGAGCGCCTCGGCGAGCACGCCCTCCACCTCGGCCTTCTGCGCCGAGTAGAAGTGTTCGGGCGTGCCGCGCGGCGGGATCTCCTCGGTGAGCCAGTCCGGGTTGTCCTGGTGGAAGCCGTAGGCGGCGACGCTCGAGGCGTAACAGATGCGCGCGGCGCCGGCCTTGGCCGACTCCTCGAACACGATCCGCGAGCCGTCGACGTTGATCGCGTGGGTGGCGTCGCTGGCGGACAGAATCGCGAACGCGAGGTGCACCACCGCGTCCGAGCCCTTGACGGCGTCGCGCACACTCGCGGCGTCCTGCACGTCGCCCTGCCGATACTCGGTCTTCTTCCAGCCGGCGTCTGCCGGGTCGAACGGGCTGCGCGCCATCCCCACGATCTTTTTCACCTGGCGCGAGCGCTCCAGCGCGGATACGAGCGCGATGCCGAGGTCGCCGGTCGGCCCGGTTACGGTGACCGTCAGTCCGTCAGTCGGCATCGTCGAAGCCCGGCTCGCCGGGCAGCAGGATGCGCACCGTCCGCTCGCCGGCGACGATCTTCGGCATCACGGGCTCGACCTCGCGGCCGCGCGCGACCTCAAAGGCGTGCGCCACGGACTCGAACTCGGCCAGCTGCTCGAGGTGCTTGATGGTCGGGAAGACCAGGGTCAGCTCGCCGCGTCCGTAGGCGTCGAGGGCGTCCGCCGGGCGCAGCCAGCGCAGGTCGACGCATTCCTCGCCGTCGCACTGCGGCTCCGCGCCGTCCGGCGCCTCGGTGATGAAGAAGTAGGTGTCGAAGCGGATCGTCGTCTCCTCGGGGGTGATCCAGCGCGAGAACGGCACGAAGCCGCTCGTGTCGGCGAGCGGGAGCCCCGCCTCCTCGTCCAGCTCGCGCCGGCCGGCCTCCTCGGGACTGCCGTCCTCGTCGTGCACGGCGCCGCCGGGGAACACCCACGCTCCGCCCATGAAGCGCTGCTGCGGGTTGCGCTGCACGAGCAGTACCTCGGGGCCCTGCGCGGAGTCCCGCAGGACGATCACCGATGACGCCTTGCGGGGCTTCACCACCTCGCCGCTGGTGTTGAGCTCCTCGCCGTGGGTCTGGCGTGGGTCGATCTCCATGACTCGGCGGCAGCCTACTCTCGCTAACCTGCCGGAGTCGTGGAGGCGGCAACACAACAGCTCTGGATCTGCGAGTCGTGCGGTTTCATCTACGACCCCGCGGAGGGCGACCCCGACGGGGGCGTTCCGCCTGGCACTCCGTTCGAGGAAATCCCCAGCGACTGGTTCTGCCCAGTGTGCGGCGCGAGAAAAAAGGACTTCTCGCCCTACGACGGCTGAGCCGCGGCTAGCGCCTTGCGCTTGCTCGGGTAGATGTCCATTCCCGACAAGAGGCCGTCGCGGAAGCTCCAGATGTGCCAGACGTCGGAGTCGAGCTCGATGCCGCTGCGGGCGCCGCGGCCGACGAAGCGGCAGCGCACGAGCATGCGGCCGTCGTCCAGGTCGTCGTAGTCCTGCGGCTCGAAGCGGACCTCGTCGAAGCCCTGCAGCAGCTCTTCGGTCGCGCGCCTGAGGCCGTCGTGCCCGTGGAACCTGCCCTCGGTGCCCACGAGGCTGGAGGTCTGGACTATCCGAAGCAGGGGGTGGAACAGGGCCATATCCACGTCACCGTCGTTGAACGTCCGATAGGCCCGCCGGAGGAGCTCGATCCGCTCATCCATTACGGCCAGTATCGCCAGCGAGCTATGCCGCTGCCAGTTCACGCTCCGACGTGGCTTCGACGATCGCTTCCCAGACGATCACGACGAGCCGTTCGAGGTCTGCCTCGGAAATCGCAAGCGGCGGCATGAGCACGACCACATCGCCGAGCGGGCGCACGATCGCGCCGCGCCGGCGGGCCTCGAGCGTCACCTGGTGGCCCATGCGCGCCTCGAGCGGGAACCCGCCAAGTTCGATCCCGACCATGAAGCCGCGGCGCCGCACCTCGGCCACCATCGGCAGCTCGGCCACCGGCTCGAGCAGCCTGCCGAGCAGTTCGATCTTGGGCTGCAGGTTGTCGAGCGTGCGCTCCTCATCGAACACCTCGAGGGTGGCGAGCGCGGCCGCGCACGCGAGCGGGTTGCCCGTGTAGGTGTGGCCGTGGAAGAAGGTCCTGAAGTCTTCGTGCTCGCCGAGGAAGCCCTCGTAGATCTGCTCGGTGGCGAGTGTGGCGGCGAGCGGGAGGTAGCCGCCGGTGATGCCCTTCGCCACGCACATGAGGTCCGGCGTGACCCCCTCGTGCTCGCACGCGAACATCCGCCCGGTGCGGCCGAAGCCGACCGCCACCTCGTCGCAGATCAGCAGCACGCCGTGGCGATCGCAAAGCTCGCGCACCTCGCGCAGGTAGCCCTCCGGGTGGACGATCATCCCGGCCGCGCCCTGCACGAGCGGCTCCATCATCACCGCGGCGATCTGACCCGGGTGCTCCTCGAGGATCAGCGCCATGTGCGACGGGTCGCCGGGCTCGGCCTGGAAGGTGTCGAACAGCAGCGGGTTGTACATCGAGTGGAAGAGGTCGATGCCGCCCATCGACACCGACCCGATCGTGTCCCCGTGATAGGCGTCGCGCAGTGAGATGAAGCGCGTCTTGCCGCGGTGCTCGCCGCCCTGCTGCTGCCAGTACTGGAACGCCATCTTCAGGGCGATCTCCGTCGCCGTCGAGCCGCTGTCCGAGTAGAAGACGCGGGAGAGGCCGGGCGGGGCGAGCTCGACGAGCCGGCGCGCCAGCTGGATTGCCGGCGGGTGCGAGAGGCCGAGCATCGTGCTGTGGGCGACCGTCTCGAGCTGGGCCTGCACCGCGGCGTCGATGCGCGGGTGGCGGTGGCCGTGGACGTTGCACCACAGCGACGACACGCCGTCGATGTAGCGCCTGCCCTCGGTGTCGATCAGGTGGGTGCCCTCAGCGCGCTGGACTATCAGCGGCTCCTCTTGCTCCCATCCCCTCTGCTGAGTGAACGGGTGCCAGAGGAAGCGGCGATCGTCGGCGGCGAGGCTCACTGGGGCGCAAGGTAGCTCTCCGAGAGGTCGGAAACGGCGGGTGTTGCCGTACGCAGGCGGATCGTGGCGTCGACGGCGATCGCGCCGTGCTCGTGGACGAGCACGGGGTTGAGCTCGATGAGCTCGGCGTCGAGCGCCAGGAGCGCTTCGCCGGTGGCGGATGCGAGCTGCGCAAGGGCTGCGACGTCGAGCGGGGTGCTGCCGCGGCCGCCTGTGAGGAGCGGGGCGGCGCGCAGCGAGCGGATCGCCTTCTCGACGCGGCCGGGCGTGGCGGGGAGCGGCACGATCGCCACGTCGTCGAGCAGCTCGGTCCAGATGCCGCCGAGGGCGATCACGAGTGCGGGCACGACGGCGTCGCGGCGCGTGGCGACGAGCACCTCAACGCCCGGTTCCGCCATCCGCTCCACGAGGACGGAGCCGTCCATCGCCGCAAGCCGCCGATAGGCGGCGACGAGAGAGGTCTCATCGCCCACGCCGAGCTCCAAAGCCGCCAGCTCGCTTTTGTGCCGCACATCAGGGCTCGAGAGCTTGAGCGCCACGAAGCCACCCAGGCGACGAAACGCCTCCAGCGCCGCTTCCTCATCGCCAACCACGACGCCCTCGACAGCCGCCACGCCCTGCTCGCGCAGCAGCGCCTTGGCCTCATGCTCGGCGATCCAGGGACCGGGGTCGGCAGCGGAACCGCAGATCGCCCCGATGGAACGCAGACGAGCGGCGTCCGCTGGCAAAGACCCAAGCGCCCGCGCGCACACCAACCCCGTCCGCAGTCCAGCGACCGCCGGCACACCGGCCTGCGCAAACTTCCACGCCGCGGCGTCGTCGAGCAGCTCGGGCAGCGTCGACGCCACCATCGTCGGCACCGGGCTCAGCGCCGCGCCCGCCTCGATGCCATCCCGCACCGCGCTCCACGACTCGTCCACCGCGCCTGTGAGGTCCGGCGGCTGGTCGTAGAAGATCAGCACGCGGTCCACGTTCGGGTCCGCGCCCACGGTGCGTATGAGCTCGGTGAGCGCCGGGGCGTCGCCCCAGATCATCGCGGTGTAGTCGAGCGGGTTGGCGATCGTCGCCGCCACGGGCAGCTGCTCCGCGAGCCGCTCGCGCGTGGCCGGTTCGAACGCCCGCAGCTCGATGCCGAGCCGCGAGGCCTCGTCGGCACCCAGGCTCGAGTCACCGCCCGAGCAGGTGAGGATCGCGAGCCGCTCGCTCGGGCGCACCGCGTTTCGCACCGCCAGCGCCTTGGCCAGCTCGAGCAGCTCGTGGACGTCGCCCGCCCACACCGCGCCCGCCTCCTCCACGAGCGCGCGGAACACGCGCTGGTCGCCCGCGAGCGCCCCCGTGTGCGCGGCCGCCGCCGTCTGGCCCGCGGCAGACGTGCCCACCTTGAGCACCGCCACGCGCACGCCCGCGTCGGCACACGCGGCCAGGGCCGAGCACAGCCGCGCCCCGTCGCCGTCGTCCTCGAGGTAGAGGGCGATCGAGTGCACGCCCTCCTCGCCCGCGAGGAACTCGATGTAGTCGGCGGTGTCGAGCACCGCCTGGTTGCCGCCCGAGGTGACGCTGTGGAAGCGCAGCCCGCGGTTGGTGTTGAGCGCGTTGACCGCCACGTTGCCGCTCTGCGAGACGAGGGCCACGTGCCCCGGCTCCTGCGCGTGGAGGGCGTCGCCCCAGAGCGCCGCCCGCGAGCCGAGCGCGACGATCCCGTTGCCGTTCGGCCCGCACACCGGCAGCCCGTGCTTCTGCGCCGCCGCCACGAGCGCGGCCTGGTACTCACGCCCGCCCGCCACCTCCGCGAAGCCGGCGCTGTACACCACCGCGCCGCCGCAGCCAGTGCGTCCCGCCTCTTCCACGACGTCGGCCACTCCGGCGGCGGGGATCGCCACCACCACGGCATCGGCCGGCTCCGGCAGCTCGCTCAGCGACGGAAAGCACGGCCGCCCGTGCACCTCGGTGCGCTTGGGGTTCACGCCCCAGACCGCGCCCTCGTAGCCGAACGCCTCGAGGTTCTCGAGGGTCTGGCTCGAGTAGCTGCCGAAACGCTCGCTCGCGCCTACGACCGCGATCGACGCGGGCCGGTAGAGGCGGGACAGGTCCATCCCTTAGTGAATAACGCGTTCGACCCCGCGGCGCTCGAGCGCGCGGGCGATGATCAGCCGCTGGATCTCGCTCGTGCCCTCCCAGATGCGGTCGACGCGCAGCTCGCGCAGGAAGCGCTCGGCCACGTTACTGCGCATGTAGCCGCGGCCGCCGAACACCTGAACGGCGCGGTCGGCGCAGCGGTAGGCCGCCTCGCTGACGAACAGCTTGGCCATCGATGCCTTGGCGTGGACCACCTTGAGGTCGGTCTCCGCGTCGACCATGCGCGCCACTTGGAGCGCCAGCAGGCGCCCGACCGCGGCGTCTGTGGCCGAGTCCGCCAGCGGGAACGACACGCCCTGGTAGTCGAAGATCCGCGAGCCGCCCTGCTCGCGCTCCATCGCCCAGCTCGTGGCCTCGTCGAGCAGTCGCCACATCGCGCCGAGCCCGTGCGTGGCGATCCCGAGGCGCTCCTCGGTGAACCACGCGCGCTGCAGGTCGTCGCCGTTGCCGAGCCCGCCGATCACGGCCTCCTCCGGCACCTCGACCCCGGTGAAGCGGATCGTCGGGTGGCCGTGGGGGAAGCTGTGCGTGTAGGCGGGGTCGTCGACGAACTCGACGCCGGGCGCGTCCGGCTCGATGAGGAAGAGCGTGGGCAGCTTCTCGCCGTCCACCAGCGCATTGCCCATGACGATGAGCACGTTGGCCACGTCGCCCGAGGTGACGAACCAC
>DATBKS010000354.1:0-24098 GCA_036555755.1 Thermoleophilaceae bacterium | reverse complement strand
GCCGCTTCCTCGATCATCTCGGGGCTGCGCTTGATGCGCGCCTGCATCAGGTGCCGCTTGGAGAAGTTGTAGAGCGCGCGCAGGCGCTCGGACACCTCGCCGGCGGACATGTCGAGCGTCGTGTTGAGCTCGTCGATGATGGCCTCGGCGCGCTGGAGACGGTTGTTGCTCAGCTCGACGTTGCCGTCCCGCATCGCCACGGTGGCCTGGAACAGGAAGCGGTGGATGCCGTCGTACAGCATCACAACGAGGCGCTCCGGCGGGGCCGTGAGCACAGCGCTCTCCTTGTAGGCCTGGGGCGCGAGGGTCGGGTTCATCGAGCGGTCTCCGTTCGGGGAAGGATCGCCCGGTTAATCGACCGGAACCCGGCTGTATTTAGCCGTTTTGCAGGCCTGCGATCTGGCTTGTCAGCCAGGACTGCTGTGACTGCGACTGCGACAGCGCGGACTCCATGGCGGCGAACTGCGCCTTGAGCCGGTCCTGCTGGTCGGAGAGCCGCTGATCCCAGTCGGCAATCTGGTCGGCGTAGTCGCTCACCTGGCTGTTTGCCTGGCTGATGAGCGTGTCGAAGTCGCCGCCGGCCTGGACCTCCGGATCGAGCGCGTTGTCGATCGCCTGGGCGAAGCCGTCGGTACCGACGGTGGCCCCGAGCAGCTTCTGCACGCCGTCCGGGTTGGTGCTGAGCATCGCGTCGAGCTTGTCGTCGTCGATCACGAGCTTGCCCGCGATCGAGTCCTGGTTCAGCGCACCGCTGCCGGTGGTGTCGCCCGTCGAGATGCCGATCTGCGAGAGCAGGTTGAGCGACGAGTCGCCCCCGATCGGGCTCATGATCACCGTGCGCAGGCGGTCCTGGATGTTCGACAGCAGCGAGTCGCCGTAGAACAGGCCCTTGAGGTAGTCACTGTCCTGCTGCGGCGGGATCACCGGCTGCTCGGTGAGGCGCGAGTTCAGGTCGCTCATCAGCGCGTTGTAGGAGTCGACGAAGTCGTGGACCGCCTGCTTGATGGTGGCCGTGTCGGGCGCCGGCGAGCCAACCGTGATCGTCACGGGGTCCGTGGTGACCGCCTTCAGCGTGAGCGAGAGGCCCGGCACCGCGTCGGTGACGATGTTCGTGGTCGAGTAGCGGGTCGGGCCGCCGTCCACCGAGTACGCGGCGTTGAGGTTGGTGAGCGTGGAGTCGAGCCCGGCGCTGCTGCCGTAGGAGGAGAGCTGCGAGCTGGACGCGCTGAAGTTGCCGCCCGACCCGAGCGTGTTGCTCGTCATCACGAGGCGGCCGTTCTGGTCCTTGCTGGCCGTGACGCCGGTGCTCGCGCCGTTGATCGCGTTCACCACGTCGTCGATGCTGGCGTTCGCGGCAATGTTCACGTTCGTGCCATTGACCGTGATCGTCGAGGGGTTCACCGGATCGGCCGTGTAGTCAAAGGTCTGCTGCCAGGCGCTCGCGGCGTGCGCCTTCGCGTCCGCGGCGATCTCGCTCAGTCCGGTGTTGGTGCCCGAGGCGAGCGAGAAGTCGCCGCCCGAACCGGGGATCTTGCTCGATAGGACGAGCAGCTTGGTCGCGCCGGTCGGGTCGTTCGGGTCGGACACCGACGCCGCGTAGACCGGTGAGGCGCTCGACCCGTTGATCAGGTCGACCACGTTGTCGATCGTGGAGCCGGCGGGGATCCCGAGGGTCTTGCCGCCACCGAAGTCGATCGTCGTGTCGCTTCCGGAGTCGGGCGTGAAGCTGTAGGTGCGCTGCTGGGAGCTGGCGAGGCGCGAGACCGTGATCTGGCTGCCGCCGGTACCCGAGCCGGACACACGGATGGCCGTGATCTTCGAGGTGTCGCTCGAGTCGATCGACTGCGTGTCGGCGAACAGGCCGGGCGAGCGCAGAGCGTCGGCGAGGCCCTTGACGCCATTCAACTCGGCCTTGATCGCGCCGAGAGCCGTCGAGCGGGCGCTGGCCTGGGCCTTCTTGTGGTTGAGCGCGTCCTGCGGCTGCCGCGCAACGGCCATCAAGGCGTCGACGACCGAGCTCGTATCGATGCCCGACGCGAGGCCGCTCAGGCCGAGGTTCAGCGGATCAGTTACAGAGGTGCTCGCCAACGGGGATTCCTAACTCAGTCCAGCTTGTCGCCCGTCGCCACGGACAGGGCCTTGGACGGGGGAATCGTCCGAAGCACGTTGCCCTTTAGGTCGCGAACCTCGATCACCACTCGCTTGCTCTGGTCATCGAACGCGAAGTGAAGCTCGCGCCCGTCTGCCTTCAGCTCGTCGACGCGTGCGGCGGCGGCGTCAATCTGGTCGTAGAGCTCGTCGGGCGGGCTCGACGGAATCATGTCCACCTGCACCGCGTCGACGTCCTTTCCGTTCACGGCCTGGGGCTTGTCTGTGCGCTCAACCGGGGCGGGAACCTGAGGCCCGCCGACCGGAGGCACTTCGAAGCTCATTTCAATCTCCTCCTAAAGGAGTCCGTCTGTTACCTGGGCACTTTGCCCGGCTCTTGACGAGTTTTTCGGCTTGCAAGAAAGAAACTTGAATGAGGTATTTCAAAGGTGCGGTACCAGAGCCTCGAGAAGTTCCTCCGCACCAGCGTGCGCGGGCTCCAGCGTGCGGGTCTCCTCGGCGAACATCTGCGCGTCCTCGAGCAGACCGCGCCCGGCGGCAACCTGGGCCAGCCCAAACAGGGCACGGACGTCGGGGCCGTCCTCCTGGCACGCGGCGATCCACTCGTCGCCTGCCGACTCGAGGAAGCCACGGCGCAGGTACATGCCCGCCATCAGCTCGCGGCGCTCGCGCCGGGCCAGGGCCAGGCGGTCCACCAGCGGAAGCAGCTGGGCGAACGCGTCGACCTCCTCCACGCGCAGGAGCGCCTCCATCGTGAGGGCGAGCAGGGCGCCGGCCTCGAGCGGGAGCGTCGTGGTCGGCTCTTCGCCGCCGCGGACCGCGTCCCACGCACGCAGGAACTGCATGTCGCCGGCGTTCATGCCGATCGCGTCGGCCTGCACGAACGCGCGCTTAGCGCCCTCGCGGTCGTCGGCCATGATGCGCGCGAACAGCTCGCTGCGGCGCGCGGTGAGCGCGAACGCGCTCGAATCCTCCACGCCGGCGGCCGCCTCGGCGGCGTCGGCCCAGCGCGACTGCGAGAGCAGCGTCTCCGACAGAGCCACGCGCGCGGGGTCGCTCGAGGGCTGCTTGTCGAGCACGGCGCGGAACTGAAGCTCGGCGGCCTCGGCGTAGCGGTGCTCGTAGAGCGCGCTGCCGACCATGAAGTGGGCGCTCGGAGTGAGCTCCTTCACGGTGGACTCCACGATGGCCACCATCGCCTCGGGCTCGAGCCCACGGAGAAGCATCACGGTGGCGAAGGGGTGAACGGCGCCGAGGTAGCCGGCGTGGTCGCGCAGGCACTCGGCGAGCAGGCGCTCGCACTCCGCGTAGTCGCCCTGCTCGCGGCGGATGTCAGCCAGCACGCCGAGCGCGAGGTAGCTGCCGGTACCAACCATCGGCGAGTAGCGCGACGGGGCGTCGCCCATCTTCACGCAGCGCTTGACGATCTCAGCGGCGGCCTCGAGGTCGCCCTGCTCGCGGGCGCAGTGCGCCTGCTCGAGCAGCAGGTCGGTGAAGCCCGGAAACATCTCGAGCCCTTGCTTCGCGCGCGCGACGGCCTCCTCGTAGCGCTTGTTCGTGCGCAGCGCCTTGACCAGGCGGTTGGTCAGCGAGGGCACGAAGCCGTAAGAGCTCTTCTCAGAATCGTGGTCGAGCAGGTCCCAGGCAGCCTGGAACGACTGCAGCGCAGCATCGGCGTCGCCCGCGGCCGCGTACTCGGAGCCGAGGTTGAAGAAGAGGAACGGCGACATTTCGCCGTCGGCCTGCTGGCGCTCGAGCAGCTCGATGTTGCGGCGGGACTTCTCCTTGGCGTCGCGCACGGCGCCGAGGTAGCCGTAGTGCTCGATGCGCACGGACGGCTGCTCGATCCGCTCGGGCATGCCGCCCGGCAGGCACTGGGCGATCTGCTCGTGGATGCGGCCCTCGAAGCGGTACTCGGGGCGGTTGCGGTACATGCGCAGCGCGTTGTGGTTGACCGCGGTGCCGTCGTCGACGTCGCCCGTGAAGTTGGTCTCGGTGAAGAAGATCGCCTCGCGCCAGACGTGGCCGGCCAGTTCGCGCAGGCGCTCCGCGTCCTCGCGCACGAGCACCTCGTCGGCGTCCAGGTAGATGAACCAGTCGCCGGTCGCGGCGTCGAGCGAGATGTTGCGGGCCTCGGCGAAGTCGCCCGTCCACTCGTGGTGGAGGACGGTGGCGCCGTAGGACTCGGCGATCTCGACCGTGCGGTCCGTCGAGCCCGTGTCGACGATGATCATCTCGTCCACGACGTCGTGGATTGCGTCGAGGGAACGCGGGAGCATCTCCTCCTCGTCCTTGACGATCATCGCCAAGCTGATGCGCATGCCCTCGGCGGGCTTCGCGCGGCCGACGACGCGGTCGACCCGCTTGGCCAGCTCCTTCACCTCCATCGCCACGTGGGCGGGAAGCCCACCCAGCACGTCGATGTGGTTGCGGCGGCGGCGCGCGATCTGGTCGAGGTTGCGGCCCACGTGCGGCAGGTCCTGGTCGAGCCGGCGCGCGGCCTTGAAGAGCTGCTCGGCCGGCGTCAGCGCGCCGAGCTCGTAGAAGATGACGCCCGCGTAGTTGAGAAGGACGGGCTCCCGGGCCTCCTGCTCCAGCATCTCGACCGCGCTCTGGGCGGTGGCGAGCAGGACCTTGGGAAGAAGCTTGGGCGCTGCGTGATTGCCCATGCCGACCTCGAGCAGCGTCGTGCGCGCGCGGTAACGGCGGCCCAGGTCCGTGTCCTCGGCAACCTCCGCGTAGAGAGCCTTGTAGGCGGCGACGTCGCCCCGCTGGAGAAGCGTGCGCGCGAGCGCGGCGAGCTCTGCGGGCGAGCGGCTGACGGTCTTCGGAGCGGATGCGGTGGTGAGGCGGAGGGCCATGGCAGAAGCAATCTCCTGACGAGGAACGGACGCCCCTGGTCATCGGCCGGCCCCGCAAAAGCTGAACCCTCGACAAGCGTTCGACAGGAATTACCGCGATCGAGGGATGAAGCGGGTCTTATGGTCCGCCGATACAGCCATGTCTCAGGCAGTCTGAGAGACGCTGCGGCCCGAAGCGAGGTCCGCACCCCACCACTTCCGTCCCTCTGGCAGGGGAAAACTGGACCCTCAAAGGAGTATTTAGACCCATGCAAACTGACGGTAAGAGCCGCCGCCGTATCTCGCCGGACGACGCTCTCAAGCTCTGGCAGGAGTACCGCAAGTCCAATGACCCCCGCCTCCGCGACCGGCTGATCATGACCTATGCGCCGCTCGTCAAGTACATCGTCTACAAGAAGATCCGCGAGCTTCCGGCGCGCTGCGAGGTCGAGGACTTCATCTCCTGCGGCCTTGAGGCCCTGATCAACTCGATCGACCGTTACGACCCCGAGAAGGGCGCCACGCTCGAGCAGTTCGCGTGGACCCGAATCCACGGCGCCGTGCTCGACGAGCTTCGCCGTCAGGACTGGGCCCCGCGTTCGCTCCGCCGTTGGGAGCGCGACATCGCCAAGGCCCGTGAGAGCTTCATCGCGATCCACAACCGTCGTCCCACCCGCGAGGAGCTGGCCGACGCGCTCGCCACCACTCCGGAGGAGCTCGCCACCCGCGAGCACGAGATCTCCGCGTCGGAGGTCACATCGCTGAACACGCTCGTGATAAGCGACGAGGAGACCACCGTCGAGCGCATCGACACCCTCGTATCCGACGACACCCGCCTGGATCCGGAGCACGCCTCGGCTGCCACCGAGGCCAAGGAGAAGTTCCGGGCCGCGTTCGCGAAGCTGCCCGAGCGCGAGCGCGAGGTTGCGGTGCTCCTCTACGTGAACAACCTGACTCTCCGCGAGATCGGCGACGTCCTTGGCGTCTCCGAGAGCCGGGTCTGCCAGATCCACGGCCACCTGAAGCGCAAGCTGAAGGACCAGCTGTCCGGCGAGGCCTCGCTGTTCAGCGAAGTCGCTTAGTAACTAGGTAGTAGGCAGTAGGCAGGGGCCGGCGGTTTTCCGCCGGCCCTTTGTTTTCTCGGGGCGCTTACTGCGGCAATGAGGGCGGTAGTGGGGCATTTGACTGTTGCCTGGCAACAGCTAGGTGCCGCACTAGGCCGGTGGCACGGATCAGCTGGCGGCTTTTAGGTCGAGCTTGTAGGCCCAGGCGAGCGCTTGGGCTACCGCCACCCACAGGTCTTCCGGCACCTCGCTGCCCAGCTCCAGCCCCGACAGGGCCTCCGCCAGCGCCTTGTCCTCGCGGATCGGGACGCCGGCGTTGCGTGCCTCCTCGAGGATCGCCTCTGCGATCAGCCCCCTACCTGCTGCGGTAACCCTCGGGGCACCGCCGCCGTCCTCGTAGCGCAGCGCGGCCGCGCGCTTCGGCTTGTCAGGCATAGACGTCGAGCGGGTCGTGGCGTGGGGACACGGTGAGCTGCACGGGCTTGCCCGTCGCACGGTGCAGGGAGTCGCGCAGCTCCTCGGCCTGCTGGTGGGCCTGCTCGTACGGTGCTCCCTGCCTAGCCTTTACCTGCGCAGTAAGCGCGCCAGCCTCCAGCGCCAAATGAAAGTCAATGGCCCCGAGCGCGGGTGAGCGGTACGTGATCGCCACCTGCGACCTGCGACCTGCGACCTGCGACCCCTCGGCCTCCTGGTCATTCACGTATATCTGCGCGTGCTGCCCACCGGGCAGTGGTACTGGCACAACTTGTGCCTGCTGCGTGTCGCTCTCCAGCCGCATGACTATCCGATCCGGGCTCGCCTCCTGCACGCGCAGGCGCAAGGTGTCGCCCGCCTTCACCTCGTCGGGCAGCTCAGCTGCCAATGCGGCATTGGCGATCATCAGGAGGCCGCGCGAGCCGTGCCGCTCGGCAACACGCGCGGCCAGCGTCATGCCCGGCCGGAGCACGAGCTGCGGGATCTCGGCCTTGAGCATCGCCGGATCGATGAAAACTCTCACCTCAAGGATGTTGACATCCGGCCGACTACCCGACCGTATGGAGCGAGGGCTCTACATCGCCGCTTCGGGGATGCTCGCTGAGCAGGTTCGTCAGAACCAGATCGCGAACGATCTCGCGAACTCGTCTACGCCCGGGTACAAGGCCGACCGCTCCAGCCAGCGCAGCTTCAGCGAGATGCTGCTGCACAACACTTCAACGGGCCAGGACATCGGCGCGCTCGGCACGGGCGTGACCATCGCCCAGACCACCACCGACCTCGACCCCGCCTCCATCCGCGACACGGGCGAGCCGCTCGACTTCGCGGTCGAGGGCACCGGCTTCTTCGCGGTGCGCACCCAGCAGGGGATCCGTTACACGCGCAACGGCCAGTTCATGCGCTCGGCGCAGGGCACGCTGACCGACTCCATGGGCAACCAGGTGCTCGGGCAGAACGGCCGCCCCGTGTCGGTCAAGGCCGACGGCACGGCGGCCACGAACCCTGGGGTCTTCAATGTGACGAACCCGCGCAAGATCGGCGACTCGCTCTTCCAGGGCACCGCCGCCGGCAAGGCCACCGGCACCGTTCGCAACAGCGCCCTCGAGGCCTCGGGCACAGACCCCGCACGCGCGATGATCGACATGATCAGCTCAGAGCGCTCCTACGAGGCCGGCCAGAAGGCCATTCGCACCATCGACGAGACGCTGCAGAAGGCGGTCTCGACCCTGCCGTCGATCGGCTAGCGCCTAGTTGCATAGTTCTTAGTTGTTAGTTCTTAGTTCCTAGGGCCGACCGCCCAAACTAAGAACTAAGAACCAAGAACTTTTCCCTAAAGGTCCTCTTCCTCCGGCCGATTACTCGGGCCGATCTATACGGATTTACGGCTGGACCGCTTTGCGGAAGCCGAATCCGATTTCTTCGACCAAGGAATCAGGATGCTGGAGGGCTTGTACTCCGCCGCCGCCGGAATGGCGGCACAGCAGCAGCACATGGATGCGGTGGCCAATGACCTGGCCAACGTCGACACGACCGGCTACAAGAGCCTGCGCGTCGGCTTCCGCGACCTTCTCTACACGCAGGCAGGGAAGGCCGCAGGCGCGCGCGTAAACGTCGGCGCCGGCGCCCGCTCCGACCAGCTCGGCCGCTCGCTCGCGCAGGGCGCCCTCCAGACCACCGGGCGGATGCTCGACGTGGCCATCGCCGGCCAGGGCTTCTTCCAGGTCCGCACCACGGGTGGCAAGCTCGCGCTCACCCGCGACGGCAACTTCCACCTTGACGCGAACGGCCGCCTCGTGACCTCCTCTGGCGCCCGCGTCCAGCCCGCGATCACCGTCCCCGCGGGCACCTCTGAGGACCACGTGTCGATCGCCAGCGACGGCACCGTGCTTGCGAACAACAAGCAGGTCGGCAAGCTGCGGCTTGTCACGGTCCGCTCCCCAGAGGGGCTCGACCCCGCGGGCGACAACCTCTTCACCGCCACCGCCGCGAGCGGCCCCGTCCGGGCCGCGAACGGCGCGACTCTTCAGCAGGGGTACCTCGAAGGCTCCAACGTGGACATGGCCGACGCGATGGTCGGAATGATGGACGCGCAGCGGGGCTTCGAGATGGCAAGCAAGGCCATCCAGATGCAGGACGAGATGGCCGGAATCGCCAACCAGGTGAAGCAGTGACCGTCGACCCGCTGAGCTCGCTGCCGGTTGTGCCGAACACGGTGCTTCCCGCCGATGTCCGCAACGGCAGCGACAAGGACAAGCAGACCTACCAGGCCGCGCTCGGCTTCGAGCGCCAGCTGCTCACCCAGCTCACGGAGTCGATGGTCGCGACCACTCAGGACGGGCAGGACTCCGACGACTCGGATGACAGCGACGCGGGCTTCGGCTCGAGCGACGCCGTCACCCAGGCCTACAACCAGATGCTCCCCGACCAGCTCGCCGACGGGCTGATCGCCGGCGGCGGCACCGGACTTGCCGAGAACCTCTACCGCGCGCTGCGCCAGGAGCAGTCATGACCGGCACCCTCATCCCGCAGGGCTCTGTGAACCCCTTCGAGCGCGACGTGCTCGCCCACCTCGACGCTCAGATCGACTCGGCGCGCCGTCTGCTCGGCTCGATCCTCGGCCAGGGCGCCGCGATCCGCGAGCGCGACGTCGAGACCGTCCTCGCGCGTCTCGCCGACATCAAGACCGAGATGGACCTGCGCGGCCGCCTCGAGGGCGAGCGCACGGACCTGCTGGTCCGCGCCGGCTCGCAGCTCGGAGTGCCCGCCGCCGCGGTGACGCTCGAGGCCATGACCGGCCTGATGACTCCTTCCATCGCCGAGCGCGCGCGTGAGCGCAGCGCCGAGCTCCGCGGCCTGCTCGACGAGGTCACTCGCGAGCACGGCATCAACCGCGCGCTGATGCGTCAGGAGCTCGCGTTCCTCGACCACCTGGTGCGCCTGCTCGCCAAGGAGCCGGACACCGGCTACCGCCCGAACGGCCCCGCGAC
Source organism: Thermoleophilaceae bacterium (assembly GCA_036555755.1). Lineage (GTDB taxonomy): Bacteria > Actinomycetota > Thermoleophilia > Solirubrobacterales > Thermoleophilaceae > JAICJR01. The sequence continues at coordinate 14,624 of DATBKS010000354.1, read as the reverse complement.
CCCCGCGGCCAGCCACCACGTCCTCAACCTGCAGGCCTAGCTCATGCCCGCCATCTCCACCTTCTTCGGACTCGAGACCACGCTCCGCGGCCTGCTCGCTCAGCAGGGCGCGCTGGACGTGACCTCGCACAACATCGCGAACACGAACACCCTCGGCTACTCGCGCCAGGAGGCCGTGTTCAGCTCGTCCGATCCGCTGCAGGTGACCGACGGCGCGCGCCTGTCGACGCTCGCCTCGATGGGCACCGGCGTGGACATCCAGTCCTTCCAGCGCATCCGCAACCAGTTCCTGGACCTCCAGTACCGCGCCCAGAACATGGTGCTCGGCGACGCGACCACCAGCTCGGACGCGATGAGCCAGATCGAGACCTCCCTGCAGGAGCCGGGGTCGACGGGGCTCTCGACCCAGCTCGGCAAGTTCTGGAGCGCGTGGTCCGACCTCGCGAGCGCCCCCACTTCGTCCGCCGCGCGCCAGGCGCTGGTGGACCAGGCGGGCACGGTCGTGGACACGCTGCACAGCCTCGACTCGCAGCTCACCGACGCCTCCAACCAGGCGAACGCCGAGTACACCTCGCTGACCCAGGCCGGTGGCGAGATCAGCCAGGACGCGGCCCAGATCGCGAGCCTCAACGACGCGATCAAGAAGGCCGTGGCCTCGGGTGACCAGCCCAACGACCTGATGGACAAGCGCGACCAGCTGCTCGACAAGCTGTCGGGCCTCGGCCAGGTCTCGGTGACCGACCTCGGCAACGGGTCGATCCAGGTGAGCTTCGGCGACGCCGCCAATCCACTCGTGGACGACGGCACCGTCAACTGGCCGCAGACGCTCAACAACGCGGGCCCGCCCCCCACGAGCGCCGGCGGCAAGCTGGGCGCCCTCAACGACATCTTCAAGAGCGGCGGCACCGTCGACTCGCTCCGCACCGACCTGAACGCGATCGCCAAGAGCCTTGCCGATCAGGTCAACGCGATCCACAACGACGGCACCGCCACAGGCGTCGACTTCTTCTCGCTCGGCGCCGCCGGCACCGAGGCCGCCTCGATCGCGGTCAACGTGACCCCCGCCCAGGTTGTCGCCAGCTCGCCGACGGGCGCCGGTGACGTCGCCGCCGCAATCAGCAACCTCCGCGGCTCGACCACCGACTCGCTCTACTCGGCCTTCGTCACCCGCATCGGGAGCATGGCGCAGGACGCGCAGCGCAAGGAGTCGACCGCGCAGTCGCTCGTCAACTCGGTCGACTCGAGCCGCCAGAGCACCTCCGGCGTCTCGATGGACGAGGAGATGACGAACATGGTCAAGTTCCAGCGCGCCTACCAGGCCTCCGCGCGAGCGATGTCGACCATGGACGAGCTCCTCGACATCCTCATCAACCGCACAGGAAAGGTGGGCCTCTGATGAGCACCCGCATCACGCAGTCGATGGTCTCGTCCCGCGTGCTCAGCGACCTCCAGGACGTCTCCTACCGCCTGTCGCAGACGCAGGAGAAGCTGTCCTCGGGCAAGGAGCTGACGAAGCCCTCGGACGACCCGTTCGCCACCGGCAAGGCGCTTGGCCTCTCGAACGATCTCGAGGGTGTCCAGCAGTACGAGCGCACGGTGAACGACGGCACCGCCTGGGCCAACCTCACCGAGTCCGCCTTCAACAGCATCACCAGCGCCGCGCAGCGCGCCCGCACGCTGCTCGTGCAGGCCGGCAACGACACGAACAGCACCACCAACCGCTCGGACATCGCCGACGAGATCGACCAGCTGATCGACGAGATCAAGGGCGACGCCAACGTCCAGTACGGCGGCCAGTACATCTTCTCGGGCTCGGCCACCACCACCGCGCCGTACACCACCGGCGGCTCGCCTCCCGACGACACCTTCCACGGGAACAGCGACGGCGTCTACCGCCAGATCGGGCCGAACGTCTCGGTTCAGATCAACACCGTCGGCTCGAGCGTGCTCGGCTCCGGCGTGCCCGGCGACGGCGGCATGATCTCCGTGCTGCGGACGATCTCCCAGCACCTGCGCAGCGGCACCACGGCCGACGCCGACGCCCTCCGCACAACCGACCTCTCCGCCCTCGACAAGAGCATGGACGCGGTCACCTCCGCGCGCTCGGTGAACGGCGCCACGACCAACCGGCTGTCGAGCGCCGCGGACCGGCTCTCCCAGATCGAGCAGAACACCACAAGCCTTCTCTCAGACACCCAGGACGCTGACATGGCGAAGACGATGATCGATTTCTCCATGCAGCAGACCGTCTACCAGTCCGCGCTGCGTGCCGGCGCGAACATCGTTCAAGCCTCGCTCCTCGACTTCCTGTCGACGTAGCGGGGGCTGTTTACCAAGGAGGTTCAATGCCCCTCACAATCGACACCACGCGCTTCGGCCCGCTTGAAATCGCGGGTGAGGCAGTGATCGAGTTCCCCGCCGGCCTCATCGGTCTCGGCGGCTCCCGCTACGCGCTGCTTGCGAACGACGAGTCCGCTGCAATCGTGTGGCTCCAGTCCATCGACGACCCGTCGCTGGCCCTGCCGGTTGCCAACCCGTGGCAGTTCTTCCCCGAGTACGAGGTAAGCCTGTCCGACTCCGAGGCCAACCGCATCGGGATCACCGACCCCGCCGCCGCTGACGTGTACGTGACCGTGCGCGCCACGCAGCAGGTGGAGGACTGCACGGCCAACCTCCGTGCGCCGATCGTCGTCTCGGCCGGCCGCGGCTGGCAGGTCATCAACGAGGCGGACAACGCCCCGATGCGTGCCCCGCTGTTCGAGACCGTCTCCGAGCCCGTCACTGCGGAGACCACCGCCGCCTAGGCCAGGACCCGATCCGTCACCACTTCCAAGGAGGAAGACCCGTGCTCATCATCACCCGCCGACCCGGAGAGCGAATCATGCTCGGCGACGACATCACGATCCACGTGATGGAGATCGTCGGCAACAGCGCCCGCGTCGGAATTGAGGCACCCAAGTCGCTGCCCGTCTACCGCGAGGAGATCTGGGCGGCAGTCAAGGAAGAAAACCAGGCTTCGGCGCGCGCCGAAGCGGACTCGATGCCCCGCCCGGCTGCCGATGCCGGAGCGCGCGTCTAAGGAGAACACAACCCAATGTCACTCAGAATCAACACCAATATCGAGGCGTTTGACGCCCACCGTCAGCTGCAGGGAACGCAGGACAAGCTTCAGAAGTCGATGGAGCGCCTGTCGTCCGGTTACCGGATCAACACCGCTGCAGACGACGCGGCTGGACTCGCGATCAGCGAGAAGCTGCGTGCCCAGATCAGTGGCCTCGACCAGGCCAACCGCAACACGTCCGACGCGATCTCGCTCGTGCAGACCGCTGAGGGCCAGCTGAACGAGGTCCACTCGATGCTTCAGCGCGTTCGCGAGCTGGCGGTCGAGTACAAGAACGGCACGCTGTCCACGCAGGACCAGACGGCCATCCAGTCCGAGATCAACCAGCTCGCCTCGGAGATCGAGCGCATCGGCTCGACCGCCAAGTTCAACGACATCCCGTTGCTGAACGGCGCCGTGACGATCACCTTCCAGGTGGGCGCGAACGACGGTGAGACGATCGAGGTCACGACTGCCACGCTGTACGGCAGCGCGATCCCGACGACCGCCTTCGACCTGTCGTCGAACAGCGGCAGCATCCTCAGCGAGATCGACGCCGCCATCGACGGCGTGAGCAACCTGCGCGCCACCTACGGTGCCGTGCAGAACCGTCTCGAGCACGTCGCCAACAACCTCGGCGTGTACCAGGAGAACCTCACCGCCTCGGAGAGCCAGATCCGCGACGTCGACATGGCGTCGGAGATGGCCAACCTCACGAAGCTCCAGGTGCTCCAGCAGGCCGGCACGAGCATGCTCGCGCAGGCCAACCAGGAGCCGCAGTCGGTGCTTAGCCTCCTCCGCGGCTAGCAGTAAGCGACAGAACGAACAGAAGCGGATCGCGGGTCCCTCCACCCGCGGTCCGCTTTCTGCTTTCTGGGTCTGAACTCCCTCAATAGGGGAAGCGATGTGGGCCGGGGCCTGGAGCCAAGGGCCAGCGGCATACGACCCGGGCACGAATATCCGGCGCCCTCCTTCCGAGATCGTTCAGTAACTGAAGGATCTGCTGAGGAACATCCGCCTCCCGTTCCTCACGCCGCATCCAGCACGCGCTCGGCCTCCGCAAGCTCCTCGGGCGTGTTCACGCTGCGCACCAGCCTCATCGGGAAGGCCACGCGGGTCGGCTCGAGCTTCTCCACCGTGCTCGTCAGGCTCGCGTCCGGCTCCGCCTCGTGGAGGGTGTCCAGGGCGCCGGGGGCGTAGACGCCGAAGGTCGGCTGCAGTACGCCGTCGGCCGCGGCCAGGACCGCCAGCGACTTCTGCGGAGCGGCCAGCAGGGTGCGGCAGGCGTCTCCGGTGACGAAGGGCATGTCGGCGGCGCACACGAGCACGGCCTCCCCGTTCGCCTGCTCAAGCGCGTGCACGATGCCCGTCAACGGGTGGCGCGGCTCGTCCGGCTCGTTCCAGCGCTCGGCGCCCTCCACCTCCGGAACGTCAGACCCCTTCTTGCACACCACGGCCACGCGCTCGCAGACCTCACGCAACGCCGCAACGGGATATGTGACGAGCGGCCGGCCCGCCAATTCGGCCGCCGGCTTGCTGCGGTTTCCGAAACGAGATCCCTCTCCCCCGGCCAGCACCGCGCCTATCACGGGCTTCTCCGTGCCACCGGGGCTATGCTGCCACACCGCGTGGCCGTAGGAACCTTCATTTCGCCGGGCCGCTCGCTGGAGACGGCACTCCAGCGCGTCGAGCGCGCAGAGGCGCTCGGCTACGAGTCCGTCTACACGACGCACATCGCCGGACGCGACTCGCTCACCGTGCTCGCCGCGTACGCGTCGCGCACCAACCGCATCAAGCTCGGCACCGGGGTGCTTCCCATCTACTCGCGCACGCCGGTTGCCACCGCGCAGGCCGCGGCCACGATCGACGAGCTATCGGGCGGGCGCATGGTGCTCGGCCTCGGCGTCGCGCACCAGGTGACGGTGGAGAACTGGTTCGGCAGCACGATCGGCAAGCCGGTGAGGGAGATGCGCGAGTACGCGGGCGCCGTGCGCGCGATGTTCCGGGGCGAGGAGCCGCCCGAGAACGAGCGCTTCCCGACCAAGTTCCGCTTCATGGGCTACGAGGCGCGCGCGGACCTGCCGATCTACATCGCCGGCCTCTCCCCCGCGATGCTGCGGCTGGCGGGCCAGATCGGCGACGGCGTGATGCTCTGGCTCTGCAACCCGGACTACATCCGCGACGTCGTGGTGCCGGAGGTGACCGAGGGGCGGCGCCGGGCGGGCAAGACGCTCGAGGGCTTCGACATCGTGGCTGCCGTGCCCTCCGCCGTCACCGACGAGCCGGACGTGGCGCGCGCCTCGCTGCGCGGCGACCTGATCCCGTACTTCACCCTCCCCTTCTACCGCGCGATGATCGAGCGCTCGGGCTACGGGGAAGAGATCGCCGCCTTCGACGAGGCAATGGGCAAGGGCGACAACGCCGCGGCCACGGCCGCCATCTCGGATCGCTTCCTCCACCAGCTCGCCGGCATCGGCAGCGCCGCCGACGCCGAGGCGGCGGTCCGCCGCTACGTGGACGCCGGCACCACCTCGCCGTGTCTAGGCGGCGTGCCGAAGACAGACTTCGACGGCACGCTGAAGGCGCTCGCCGGCCTCACGTCCGGCACGCCTACTGCGCGAGCCGGCTGACGCGGTAGCGGCCGTCCTCGAAAACGAGCTGCAACGTATCTCCCACGGGCGCCTGGCCCTCGGCTGTGGTAGTCACGTCCACCGAGGCGCCGCCGTTCTGCACCACGATCCCGCGGATCCGAATGCGCTCACCGCGTAGATGTGCGGCACCGTGCCGCACGAACGAGGGACAGGAATCGCCCCCGGCCTGCGCGCGAGCATCAATGCTGAAAACTCGCTCGCAAATGTCTTGCCAGTTCCGGGTAAGCAGGTCGTGCTGGAGCGCTGCGACCGTGTCCGCCACCTGTTGGGCGGGCTTGCGAGCGTTCTTCTGGCGGGCACTAGTGCCGCATGCCACAAGAAGAAGCGCGCAGCATAGGGCGGCACCTGCGCTCGTCGCCCGCATAGATCACGGAGCATAATGGGAGATATGGAAGGTTCAGCCAGGGACTCCATAGGCACGGCCTCGAGCTGGCTGCGGTGCTACCGCTGCTGGTCACAGAACCTTGAGGTCCAGGTGCACTACGAAGGCGTGCTCAAGGTCGATCCGGAGACCGCCGAGGCGGTCGACCCGGTGGAGGAGGTGCAGGAGGCCGTCGTTCAGTGCCTCGACTGCCTCCACGACCAGCCCCACCTCAACCTCACGTTCTACGAGGAGAACGGCCGGCGCGTGAGCCGGATCGAGGCGGTTGAGGATCGCTGGGAGAGGATGGTGGCGGGCACGCCCTGGGTGGCGTCCTGCACCGTCACGGTTGACGGCGAGCAGGTGGAGAGCTGCTCGGGGCCCGACGCCGCTGACTCGCTCGCGTTCGGAGCCTTTGGCGACCACGGGACGCGCGAGTTCTTCACCCACGTGCGCTTCCACAAGCACGAGGGCGACCAGATCGTCATCCACATGCTCGTGGAGCTTTACGCGCGCTCCGCCGAGGAGGCCGCCGAGGTGCTCGAGGACGCCGCCCGCGGCGACCTCGCGATCACCTCGCTCGCCGAGGAGTCACGGCCGCCCGCCGCGGCCACCGGCTCGGACGGCCAGCACTAGGCGCTAGAGCGCGCCCTCGAGCTTCAGCAGGAACTCCTTGCGCTCCGGCCCGCCGCCGTAGCCGCCGAGCGATCCGCCCGTGCGCAGGATGCGGTGGCAGGGCACCACGATCGGGATCGGGTTCGCCCCGAGTGCGTTGCCGGCCGCGCGCACCGCGCGTGCGTTGCCTGCCTTGGTGGCCATCTCGCGATAGCTGCTCACCTCGCCGTACGGCACCTTCGCGGTGGCGCGCAGGATCCGCTGGGTGAAGCCCTTCGTGAGGCTCCAGTCGAGCGGAACGTCGAAGTCGTGCCGCTTGCCCTCGAAGTACTCGTCCAGCTCACGCCGGACGGGGTCGAGCCGCTTGCCCGACTCGAGCACCCGCGGCGAGAGCTTGGTGCTCAGCCGCGTGAGGTAGTAGTCGAGCTCCTTGTCGCCGTCGAAGCCGAGCTCGACGAGCCCGCGACCGGTGGCCGCGAGCAGGAGCGGGCCGACGGGCGAGTCCTCGAGCGTGTACGCCACGTCGAGCAGGCCCTCCTCATCGGCGCGCGCCGCAAAGCGCTCCGCCAGGACGCGCGAGGCGTCAGGCGGCACATCCAGCGCCAGAACCTTCTCGATACTGCTCATGCCATCGCCTTTCTCAGTGTTCTGATTCCCTCGCTCACCCGCTGCCGCGCGGCTTCCTCGCTCGTCCCGAGCGCGGCCGCCACGTCGCTGTACGGAAGATCCGCAGCGAAGCGGTAGAGCAGTGCCTCCCTCTGCGTCGCGGGCAGATCCCGCGCGGCAGCCCAGACTTCGTGGTCCTCCGGCCGTCCATCGCGCACTGCCACTTCGGGAACTTCTTCCACCGGCAGCGCCCTTCGCTTGCGCGCCCGGATGGCGTCGATCGCCTTGCGATTGGCGATCGTCAGCGCCCACGCGCGCAGGTTGGAATCCGGCCTCAGGCGCGGATACGCCCTGAGGGCCGCGATGAACGTCTCCTGGAACACGTCCTCGGCGTCACTGGGCCCGATCATCGCCACCAGGTAGCGAAAAACGGTCTCCCGATGCTGGTCGAGAAACGTCTGAAATGGAGGCAGGCTCACTGTCATACAAACGCTACGCCGGGTGGAAACGTGAGGCAGGCAGCCTAGGATTGACGCGAGGGCGTCCGGTGCTCAGCGGAGCATGCGCCCGCCGATTCATGGTTGACTCCCGAGTCAACAGCAACCCGAAGGAGTAGAACCGACCGTGCCAGACACTGCCACCGCCCCTACGAAAAACCAGCAACTCCTCGATTGGGTTGGAGAGGTGGTAGCCCTCGTTGAGCCGGCAGATGTGCACTGGTGCGACGGCTCCGAGGAGGAGTACGACAAGCTCTGCCAGCAGCTCGTCGACGCCGGCACGTTCTCGCGTCTGAATGAGGAGAAGCGGCCGGGCTCGTACCTGGCGCGCTCCGATCCGGACGACGTCGCGCGCGTCGAGGACCGCACGTTCATCTGCGCCCCCACCGAGATCGAGGCGGGGCCCAACAACAACTGGCGCGACCCCGACGAGATGCGCGAGCTGCTCACGGACCTGTTCCGCGGCTGCATGCGCGGGCGCACGATGTACGTGGTGCCGTTCTCGATGGGTCCGATCGGCGCGCCGGTCGCACAGATCGGCGTCCAGATCACGGACTCTGCCTACGTCGCCGTGAGCATGAAACTGATGGCCCGCATGGGCGCCCAGGCGCTCGACGCGCTCGGCGACGACGGCGACTTCGTGCCCTGTCTGCACTCCGTGGGCGCGCCGCTCGAGGCGGGCGCGGAGGACGTGCCGTGGCCGTGCAACGCGGACAACAAGTACATCGTCCACTTCACCGCCACGCGCGAGATCTGGTCGTTCGGCTCGGGCTACGGCGGCAACGCCCTGCTCGGCAAGAAGTGCCTCGCCCTGCGCATCGCCTCGGTGATGGCGCGCGACGAGGGCTGGCTCGCCGAGCACATGCTGATCCTCAAGCTCACCTCGCCAGAGGGCGAGACCAAGTATCTGGCGGGCGCGTTCCCGTCCGCCTGCGGCAAGACCAACACCTCGATGATGGTGCCGAAGCTCGATGGCTGGAAGGTCGAGACCGTCGGCGACGACATCGCCTGGATGCGCTTCGGCGAGGACGGGCGCCTGTATGCGATCAACCCCGAGGCGGGCTTCTTCGGCGTCGCGCCGGGCACCGGTCCTGACACCAATCCGAATGCGGTCAAGATGCTGGCGAAGAACACGATCTTCACCAACTGCGCGCTCACCGACGACGGCGACGTGTGGTGGGAGGGCCTCAGCAAGGAGCCCCCCGCGCACGCGATCGACTGGCGCGGCAACGAGTGGACGCCGGACTCCGACACGCCTGCAGCCCATCCCAACGCGCGCTTCACTGTGGCCGCGGCGCAGGCGCCGTCGATCGCGGGCGAGTGGGAGGACCCGGCGGGCGTCCCGATTGATGCCGTGATGTTCGGCGGCCGGCGCTCGAAGGTCGTCCCGCTCGTGACCGAGGCGACGGACTGGGAGCAGGGCGTCTTCCTCGGCGCCAGCATGTCGTCCGAGAAGACCGCGGCGGCCGCCGGCAAGGTCGGCGAGCTGCGCTTCGACCCGTTCGCGATGCTGCCGTTCCTCGGCTACAACATGGCCGACTACTTCGGCTACTGGCTGAGCCTGAAGGAGCGCGAGGGCGCCGTGCTGCCGCGCCTCTTCTACGTCAACTGGTTCCGCAAGGACGACGACGGCAAGTTCATCTGGCCGGGCTTCGGCGACAACATCCGCGTGCTCGCGTGGATGTTCGCCCGCTGCGATGGCCGCGCCGAGGCGGAGGAGTCGCTGCTCGGGCTCGTGCCGCCCGACGAGGGCGGCATCGACATCTCCGGGCTCGACATCGGCGCGGACGAGATGCGCGAGTTGAGCCGCATCGACGCGGATGACCTCCGCGAGCAGATCCCGCAGATGAAGCAGCACTTCGCGCAGTTCGGCGATCGCCTGCCCAAGGAGATCGACGAGCAGATGGCTGCGCTCGAAGAGCGCGTAAACAAGGCCTAGCTCGCCGACCTACACTCGCGGCAGATGCGCGGCGTCTGGCGCTTCATCGCCTCGGTGCTGATCGTGAGCGGCCTGCTCCTGATCGCCGACGTCGCGATCACGCTTCTCTGGCAGGAGCCGATCTCCGCGCTGATCGCGCATCGCGAGCAGACGAAGCTGGGAAAGCAGCTCGGGAATCTCGAGCGTCTCAGCGCCGCGGACTCGCGGGCGCTCGCTCACTCGCGGCAGAACGTCCTCGAGCAGCTCGCTCGGCGGGAGCAGGCGCGGGTGCAGACCGGCCACGCGCTCGGGCGCATCCGGCTCCCCACGCTCCACCGCTCCTACGTGGTCGTGCAGGGCACGGACTCGGACAGCCTGCGCAAGGGACCTGGCCATTACGCGGGCACGCCGCTTCCCGGGGAGCCGGGGACGGTGGCCGTGGCCGGTCACCGCACCACCTACCTCGCGCCGTTCAAGACGATCAACCAGCTCCACCCCGGCGACCCAGTGGTGCTGCAGATGCCCTACGGCACGTTCACCTACCGCGTGCAACAAACGCGGATCGTCGATCCCGACGCGCTGTGGGTGACCCACGACGTCGGCTATCCGCGCCTCGTGCTGAGCGCCTGCCACCCGCTCTACAGCGCGGCTCAGCGGATCGTCGTGTTCGCGAAGCTGGCCGCCCCGATCGACGACGAGTCGCGCGAGGCAAGCAGCAGCACCACCGCCACGAGCACGGCGAGCGCCACCAGCAGCACCGCGAGCCAGTAGAGGACCCTCCGAACCACCCGTCTCCAAGGTTACGATGCGCGGCGCTGCCCGACTCGCAGCGGGCGCCGTCCACATGATCGATCTCCATTCCCACGTCCTCCCCGGACTCGACGACGGGCCCGACACGATGGACGAGAGCCTCGACTTCGTGCGCGCGGCAGCCGCGCAGGGGACCACCGTGCTCGCGGCGACGCCGCACCTGCGCGAGGACTATCCGGACATCGAGGTCGAGACGCTGCCCGACGCCTGCGAGGAGCTGAACGAGCGCATACCCGCCGAGCTCGACTTCGAGGTGATCTCCGCGGGCGAGGTGGATCTGATCTGGGCGCAGCACGCGACCTCCGACGAACTGCACTACGCGTCGTTCGGCCAGCTCGGCAAGGACCTCCTCGTCGAGACGCCGTACGGGCTGCTGCACGACAACTTCGAGGAGCTGCTCTTCCAGGTGGCGGTGCGCGGCTACCGCATCCTGCTCGCGCACCCGGAGCGCAACCCGTCGTTCCAGCGCGATCCGAACCGCCTGCGGGCGATCGCCCAGCGCGGAGTGCTGCTTCAGATCACGCTGCCGTCGGTGCTGCGCGACAAGAGCTCGAACTCGCGCAAGCTCGCCTTCAACCTGGTGCGCGAGGGGCTCGCCCACAACCTGGCGAGCGACTCGCACTCGTCCTCAGGCCACTTCCGCCCGCCCGACCTGCGGCGTGGCGTGCAGGTGATCGCGGAGTTCGCCCCCGCCTACGCGGAGTGGCTGGTCACCGACGCCCCGGCCGCGATCCTCGAGGGCGCTCCGCTGCCTCCGCCGCCAAGCGGCGGCGGCAAGCCGCGCCGCGGGCTGCGACTGCCGGGCCGGCGTAAGGGCTAGCCGCTAGGCGCCGCGTGAAGGCGGCGTGGGCGGAACGCCCTCGACGAACACGTGGTCGAGGATCGGGTCGGGATCGCCCACGTCGAAGGCGGCGCGCAGGTGCGCGCCCACCTCATCGCGACTGCGGCCGGCAACGGCCATCTGGAGCGCGACAAGCCGGGCGTCGTCGAGCCGCGTGGCGGCCTCTTCGGGCGGGGGCTGGACCGGCCGTAGCGGTCGCGGCTCCTCGCGGCGCTCGCTCGGCGGGCGCAGTGGCCGCACCTCCTCGGCCATCGGATGCTCCTCATCCCTCACCTCCGCGAGCGGGGGCGGCGGAGGGACAGCGGGGTCGGGATTGCTCATCTCGCGGGCCAGGCGTTCGGCGGTATCGCCGAGCGCGCGTGTGACCGACTCGAGCTGGCCGCGCACCTGCTCGGCCTCGGCGATGCGGTCGAGCACCGCCTCGCCGTACTCGAGGATGCGGTCCGAGAGGTCGGAGATGCGCGCGAGCCGCTCCGCAAGCAGTGCGTCGGCCTGCTCGCTCGCCTCGCGCAGCCGGCGCTCGGCCTCCTCCTCCGCCTCGCGGCGGCGGGACTCCGCGTAGACGTCCGCGTCGTTGCGGACGGCCGCGGCCATGCCCTCGGCGGCGGCCACAAGCGCTCGCACACGCTCGGCCAGCTCGCCCGACACAGACTCCTCGGGGCCTAGCCCAGACTGCTCACTCAACTCCGGAACCCAATCCTCGGACAGAACGGCGAGAGTACCACCGACGAGGGATCGAATACGCCGGGCTTAGAAACCGGGTTTTATGCGCCTTCCGGCTTGCGCGGCACCAGCACCGCGCGCTTGAACGTCGCCACCAGGGTTCCATCCTGGTTGTAGACGTCGGTGCGTACCTTCACGACGCCGCGATCGGGCTTCGACTCGGACGGACGCACGTCGAGCACCTCGCTCTCCACATACAGCGTGTCGCCGTGGAAGACGGGCGCGGGGTGCGAGAGCTCCTCCGTGGCGAGGTTGGCGATCGCCTTGCCGGACACGTCGCTCACCGACATGCCGAGCGCCAGCGAGTACACGAGCGGGCCCACCACGACGTTGCGCCCCTGCTGCGACTGCTTGGCGTACTCGTCGTTCAGGTGCAGCGGGTGGTGGTTCATCGTGATGAGGCAGAAGAGGTGGTCGTCCGACTCGGTCACGGTCTTCGCGGGCCAGTGCTTGTAGACGGCGCCAACCTCGAATTCCTCCAGGTAACGGCCGTATTTGTGGGCTCCGCTGGCCTCGCGCGAGGCCTGGTCCTTCTGCAGCTCGTGCGTTGCTGTCTCGCTCATTAAGTCCTTCGGATAGCTTCGATGGAAAGTTGACTCGTGAGTCAACGACGGTCCATCTTACGGTAGATTCCCCGGCCCTGGGGAGGGCGCCGTCTCCGTGCGCCCTGTCTTCCCCGCTACGACTGGAGCACCTGTGCGCAACCCCCGCGACTTCTTCAAGCCACTTGCGATCGACGCGCCTGAGCCGCTGCGCGAGATCCCCGTAGTCCCCTCGCGGATGATCCATTTCCTCGACTTCTCGAACGAGAAGATGGTGGCGAAGGTCCCCGATATCGCCCCCACGGTGGACATCCTGCTCGGCAACCTCGAGGACGCCGTGCCGGTGGACCGCAAGGAGGCGGCGCGCGCGGGGCTGATCCAGGTGGGCAAGGAGATGGAGCTCGGGGACACGCAGCTCTGGACGCGCGTGAACGCTCTCGAGTCGCCGTGGGTTCTCGATGACCTGACCCAGGTCGTCACCGAGATCGGCAACAAGCTCTCGGTCGTGATGATCCCCAAGGTCGAGGGCGCCTGGGACATCCACTTCGTGGACCGTCTGCTGGCCCAGCTCGAGGCAAAGGCCGGCATCGACCACCCGATCCTGATCCACGCGATCCTCGAGACCTCGCTCGGCGTGACCAACCTGGAGGAGATCGCGGCGGCGTCGCCGCGCATCCAGGGCATGAGCTTCGGACCGGCGGACCTTGCGGCCTCGCGACGCATGAAGACGACGCGCGTCGGAGGCGGCCATCCCGGCTACCGCACGATCGCGGACCCGGATCCGGACGACCCGGAGGCCCCGCGTCCCAGCTATCAGCAGGACCCGTGGCACTACTCGATCGCGCGCATGGTCGATGCGTGTACCGCCGTGGGTGCGCTGCCGTTCTACGGCCCGTACGGCGACATCAAGGACGTCGAGGGCTGCGAGACGCAGTTCCGTGCGGCGTTCCTGCTCGGCTGTGTCGGCGCCTGGTCGCTGCATCCGGTGCAGATCGATATCGCGAAGAAGGTCTTCTCCCCCGATCCCGACGAGGTCGCGTTCGCGCGCAAGGTGATCGAGGCGATCCCGGACGGTCGCGGCGTCCACATGATCGACGGCAAGATGCAGGACGACGCCACGTGGAAGCAGTGCCGCGTGATGGTCACGTTGGCTGAGATGCTCGCGGCGAAGGACCCTGAGTTGGCTGAGCAGTACGGGATGGTGTCGGCATGATGCGTCCGCCGTCCGCAGTCCGCCGTCCGCAGGGCGGTGGCCGATGAGGTTCTTCGAATACGAGTCGCGGCGGGTGCTGGAGCGCGAGGGCGTTCCGGTTGCTCCCGGTGGGTTTGCGACGACCGCGGACGAGGCGGCAGAGATAGCTCGTCAGGTGGACGGGCCGGTGGTTATCAAGTCGCAGGTTCTGACCGGCGGGCGCATGAAGGCCGGCGGCGTGAAGTTCGCCGACACGCCCGATGAGGCACGCGAGCACGCGGCGGCGATTCTCGAGCTCGAGATCAACGGCCACATGCCGCGTGGCGTGCTGGTGGGCGCCAAGGCCGAGATCGCCAAGGAGTACTACGCGGGCGTGATCTACGACGGCATCCGCAAGCTGCCCACGTTCGTGTTCTCCGACATGGGCGGGATCGACATCGAGGAGGTGGCCGAGCAGCACCCGGACCACATCGGGCGCGGGCACTTCTCCACGCTCCTCCCCCACATGGACTTCCGCGCGAAGGACGCGATCGCATCGATCGGGATCACGGGCTCTGAGCTCAACCGCCTCACGCCGATCCTGTCGAAGCTCGCGGCGCTGTTCGTCAAGTACGGCCTGACGCTGGCTGAGATCAACCCGCTGGCGCAGCTCGAGGACGGCACGTTCGTCGCCGTCGACGCCCACATGGACATGGAGAACGAGGCGCGGCCGCGGCAGAAGGAGCTGCTCGCCGAGCTCGGGATCTCCGACGAGGAGACGCGCGAGGC
>DATBKS010000353.1:0-1531 GCA_036555755.1 Thermoleophilaceae bacterium | reverse complement strand
GGCTACGACACCTTCATGCTCAAGGAGATCCACGAGCAGGCGGACGCCGTGGCGGAGACGATCTTCGACCGCGTGCCGGGCGACCTCGTGGAGCTGGGCGACATCGGCGTGTCCGACGACGAGCTGCGCGACCTGCGCCGGATCGCCGTCGTGGCGTGCGGCACCTCGTACCACGCGGGGCTCGTGGGCCGCTACGCGATCGAGGAGTGGGCGCGAGTACCCGTCGAGCTCGATATCGCCTCGGAGTTCCGTTATCGCAACCCGGTACTCGGGGACCGCGACCTGGTCGTGGGCATCACCCAGTCCGGTGAGACCGCCGACACGCTCGCCGCGATGCGCCTCGCGCGCCAGGCCGGCGCGAAGGTGATCGGCGTGACCAACGTGATGGGCAGCCAGGCCACGCGCGACTCGGACGGTGTCATCTTCACCCGCGCGGGACTCGAGATCGGCGTGGCCGCCACAAAGACGTTCGTGTCGCAGGTGGCCGTCATGTACCTGCTCGGCATCAAGCTCGCGCAGGTGCGGGGCACGCTGACGCCGGAGCGCGCCGCCGAGCTGGCGCAGAAGATCAAGCAGCTGCCGCACCTGATCAGCGAGCTGATGGAGACCATCGACGAGCCGGTGAAGAAGATCGCAGAGCGCTGGTCGAAGGCGGAGTTCTTCCTCTACCTCGGACGGCACGTCGGCCTGCCGATCTGCCTCGAGGGCGCGCTCAAGCTCAAGGAGATCTCCTACATCCCCACCGACGCCTACGCGGCCGGTGAGATGAAGCATGGGCCGATCGCGCTGCTCGACGAGCAGACACCGGTGGTCTGCGTGGCCACCGATTCGCCGGTGCTCGACAAGGTGCTGTCGAACGTTGCCGAGGTGCAGGCGCGCGGGGCGCACGTGATCGCCGTCGCGACCGAGGGCAACGCGGAAGTCGCGAAGCACGCCGAGGAGGTCGTGACGGTGCCGAGCACCGATTGGCTGCTCCAGCCGATCCTCGCAGTAATCCCGCTGCAGCTCCTGGCGTACCACATCGCACGCGCGCGCGGACTCAACGTGGACCAGCCGCGCAACCTGGCGAAAACGGTCACCGTCGAGTAACTCCCGTACGCTCCGCGTGTGAGCGGTATCGGGCTGGACCTTCTCGACATCGAGCGGCTTGAGCGCGCGCTCGAGCGGCGGCCGCGCCTAGCGCAGCGACTATTCAGTGATCAGGAGCTGGAATACGCGGCCCGGCACGCGCGGCCGGCACGGCATCTGGCGGCGCGCTTCTGCGCCAAGGAGGCCGTGGCGAAGGCGCTCGGGATGGAGGGCTGGAACTTCCGCGACGTGGAGGTGGTGGCCACGAGCGGCGCGCCCGAGATACGGCTGAGCGGAGCGGTGGCCGAGCGCGCGCGGGAGCTGGGCGCCGAGCCGGTGGTCTCGCTCACCCACACCGACACGACCGCCGGAGCGGTGGCGCTGCTGCGATGACGCTGCCGGACTGGCTCGATCCCGTCTACGAGGCGGCGGAGATGCGTGCTGTCGATCAGTGGGCGATCGA
>DATBKS010000352.1:0-4824 GCA_036555755.1 Thermoleophilaceae bacterium | reverse complement strand
GCGGCCGCGGTGATCGCCCAGTTCGGGATCCGGACCCGAGACAGGAGGCTCGAGGAAGTTTCGCCATGATGTGCCGTCGATGAAGCGGCACGAGGCGCTCGAACAGCTGTCCCGCGACCACCATCAGGCCCTCTTCCAGGCAATGCGCCTGAAGCGTGCCGAGGTGGAGGACGCGGGGTCGGTGCTCGGTGACTTCCTCGACTTCTGGTTCGGGGTCGGGCACCTCCACTTCCGGGCGGAGGAGGAGGTGCTCCTGCCGGCCTACTCGGCGTACGGCGACGCCTCGCGCGAGGAGGTGGTGCGCGTGCTCGTGGACCACATCGAGATCCGGCGCGAGGCGCACGAGCTCGGCGGGATGAAGGAAGACCCGGAGCCGGAGCGCCTGCACGCGCTCGGCGCGCGGCTCGACGCGCACGTGCGCCACGAAGAGCGCGTGCTCTTCCCGCTGATCGAGGAGGCGCTGCCCGACGACGAGCTGGCGCGCGTGGCCCGCGGTGTCGAAGAGGTGGAGCGGGCCGGCTCGTAGGGCGGGACCTATTGCGGACCACGGTCCGTACGTAGGAATATGGATCGCGAGCCGTGACCTCGGATACGGGCGAGCTTGCATTGCCGAAACTGCCGCCGCTGCGGCGCGCGGGACAGTCAGAGCGCGCGCTGATCCGGGGCGCGCAGGCGGGGCGCCGGGAGGATCTGGAGGAGCTGTTCCGGCGCTACTGGCCGGCGTCGTACCGGGCCGCCTACTTCGTCGTCTACGACCGCGCCGCCGCTGAGGACATCGCGCAGGAGGCGTTCCTGTCGGCGCTGCGCGCTCTTCACCGCTTCGATCGCAAGCGCCCGTTCGGCCCCTGGCTGCACCGCATCGTCGTCAACCGCGCGATCGACTGGGCGCGCGCACGCGCGCTGCGGCGCGAGCTCGACGTCGAGCCGCCGGACGCGGAGTTGCGCGATCAGCCTGAGCTGCGCGACGAGCTGGCGGCGGCGCTTGCCACGCTCAGCCCCGAGCGGCGCGCGGTGGTGGTGCTGCGCTACGTGCTCGAGTACACGCCGGGGGAGATCGCGGAGCTGCTCGACCTCCCGCGCGGCACGGTGAACTCACGCCTGCGGCGCGCGCTCGACGACCTCGCCGGGGAGGTGGCCCGTGACTGACCGCCTGCTCGAGCGCGAGCTTCGCCGCCTGGAGGCGCCGGACGAGGGCGAGGCCGCCCTGCGCGCCTGGGAGGTGACCGCCGCGGAGTTCGAGCGGCTGGAGCCGTCGACGGCCGGCGAACCGAAGCAGCGCAAGCTTCAGCGCGTGCTGATCGGAGTGGCTGCGGCCGCAGCGCTCGCGGCACTGCTGATCTCGCCCGCGGGCGCGACGGTGCGCCACTGGGTGGGCGAGCGCTTCTCGGCGCCGGGCGTGAAGCACGCGAAGCCCGCGCTCGTGTCGCTGCCAGCGCAAGGCCGGCTGCTCGTGAGCTCGCGCGACGGCGCCTGGGTGGTGAGCGCAGATGGCTCCAAGCGGCTGCTCGGTCCCTATCGCGATGCCACCTGGTCGCCGCACGGCCTGTATGTGGCCGCGGTGCGCGGCCACAGTCTCGTGGCGGTCGACTCGCGCGGCCGCGTCCACTGGGCGCTGCCGCGAGTGCCCGCGCCGGAGCTGCCGAGCTGGTCGCCGGGAAACGGCTTCCGCGTCGCCTACCTGAGCGGATCGAGCCTGCGCGTCGTGGGCGGGGATGGCATGGGCGACAAGCCGCTCGCGAGTGGCGTGGCGCGCGTCGCTCCGGCTTGGCGACCGGGAGCGAGGTACGTCGTGAGCTACTGGACGAAGGACGGCAGCGTGGTCACGCGCAACTCGGAGTCCGGGCGAGTTCTCTGGCGCGCCAGCGCGGGCGACTCGAGCTCGCTCGCGCTGCAGTGGTCCTCCGACGGCCGGACGCTGATGGCGCTTGGTCCGCGGCGCCTCGAGGTGCTCGACGGGCGGACCGGCACCGTGCTCAAGCTGCTCACCACCGGCACCGGCCTGCGCTTCCGGAGCGCCGAGATCTCACCGGACGGACGGACTATTGCCCTCGCGCGCTTCGACGGCGCCGCCGACCGCAGCGAGGTCTTCCTGCTGAGCGTCCGCGGCAGGAGCTGGGACGCGCGCAGTGCCTTCCGCGGCCGCGGCAGCTTCGCCGCCGTGCGCTGGTCGCCCGACGGGCGCTGGCTGCTCGTCACCTGGCGCGACGCCGACCAGTGGCTGTTCCTGCGCTCGGCGCCTGCCAAGCGCCTCCTCGCCGTGTCGCACATCGGCCGCGCGTTCGAGCCCGACCGGCGCGGCCTCGCTCGCTTCCCCTCGGCGGGCGGCTGGTGCTGCCCGCCCTAGCGGACTGGCGATCGCTCAGCCCCGAGCATCTTCTCGAGCAGCTCGGTCAGGCGCCGTTGCTCCGCTCGGCTGAGCGCGTCGGTCAACGGCGCGAGTGCCTGCGCAACCTCTTGCGCTCCGCGTTCGGCCTGCTCCCGCCCCTTTGCGGTGAGTGTCACGTGGATGCCGCGCCCGTCGACCGGACTCGGCATGCGTTGCAGCTGTCCCCGTTTCTCGGCGCGGTCGACCAGGCCGGAGACGGTTGAGCGGTCGAGACCGAGATACATGGCCAGCTCGCTCATCTTGAGCTGCCGGTCGCGCAGGATCCCGAAGACCCTGAGCTGAGTGAGCGAGAGCTCGTGCTCGGCGGCGATCCGCGTGAGCACGGCCGTCGTGGCGAACGATGTCTGCGCGAGCGCGTCGATCAGGGCGCCGTCTTCGTCTGGTTCCGGTGTGGATGTGATTGGGGTTACCAACTATAATAGTTTGTTATACCAACTACATTAGCAAGGGCAACCGTCAGAGAAGAGGCGACATGAAGGCTGCAGTTGTTGGTTCGTTCGACAAGCCCCCGCACTACGAGGACTTCCCCGACCCCAGCGCACATGGCAAGGACGAGCTCGTCGTCGAGGTGATTGCCGCGGGCCTGCATCCCCGCGTGCGTTCACAGGCGGGCGGGTTCCACTACACCAGCACGGGGGAGCTTCCGCTTGTGCCCGGCATCGATGCCGTGGTGCGCGACCCCAAGGGGCGGCTGCGCTACACGATTCTCGACGACACGAACCTGGGCACGATGGCCGAGCGCACGGTCATCGAGTCGGACCGCAGCCTCGTGCTCCCCGACAAAGTCGACCCGGTGCTCGTGGCCGCAGCGGTGAACCCAGTCATGTCGTCCTGGGTCGCGCTGCGCCGGCGCATCGACTTCGGCCGCAAGCAGAGGGTGCTCATCCTGGGTGCCACGGGCAACGCCGGTCGCATGGCGATCCAGGTGGCCAAGCGCCTCGGGGCGTCCCGGGTGATCGCCGCCGGCCGCGATGCGGGCCGACTCGCCGAGCTGCCAGCGCTGGGCGCCGATGAGGTCGTCACCTTCGACGAGCTGGCCAAGGCGGCCGATGTGGATGTCGTGCTGGACTACGTCTGGGGGGAGCCCACTGCCCGCGCAATGGCCGATGTGGTCACGGGGCGCGGCGACCGCAGCAAGCCCCTGACGTGGATCGAGATCGGGGCGGTGGCCGGCCCGGAGGCCGCGATCCCCGCGGCGGCGTTGCGCGCGGCACGACTGCAAATCGTCGGAAGCGGCATCGGCTCCGTGCCCGGACGCGACTTTCTCAAGGAGCTGCCCAAGCTGATCGAGGCGATCGTCGACGGGGCCTTCGACGTCCGCGCGCGAGCGGTGCCGCTCTCCCAAGTCGAAGAGACCTGGACGACCACCGCGGGGACGGGCGACCGCATCGTGCTGGTGCCCTGAAGTCTTTAGCGGCGCTGGATGCTCGGCATCTCGAGCTCACCCGGAGCGCCCGGGTGGCCGCGATGCTCGCCGTCGAAGGCGATTCGATCGAGGCGATCGATCTCGCGCTCGCCTTCGATGCGGGCCGGATGCTCCGCGGGCAGGTCGGCGATCAGCCTGCGGATCCGGTTGCGAATCTGGAGCGCGAAGTGCGGCGTGGATGCGCCCATCAGCTGGCGCACATCCTCGACGGTGGGCTCCCGCCCTGGCTTCTCGTACTCGCTCACGGCGCTGAAAGCTACTAAGGATTCTGCGCCTGGACGGGTACGAGCTCGGTGATCGTGTCGAGCCGGCCCTGGGCTGCCACCGACAGCATGCTGTCGTCGCCCAGGATCCAGACGTGGTTGAACACGCCCGAGTTGGGGTTGTCCTGATAGCCCGGTTGCACGTCGAGGAAGTAGTTCTCGAGCGCAGTGGGGAGGGGTTCGGCGCGGTCGGTGAGGAGCAGCGGCGCAAACACGCCTGATGTGGCGAGGACTGCGGCGCCGGCAGCGTCGGAGGGCCGCGCGATGTTCGCCACTGTGAAGTTCTGGCCGGGAGTGGTGATCCCCCAGCCGAAGCCGTGGCTCGAGTAGCGCGTGAAGGCGATCGCATTCTGGACGGCCGTTGGACCGTCGATGCGGTGCACCTTGCCGTACTTCGACAGCCCCTTGATCGCCCCGGACCCGACCACGCTCGACGGCCCGAGCACGTAGATGTTCGGGTGGTCGTGCCGGCGTAGCGCCGAGCGCGTGAACGCGGGCACCGCGTTGCGCTTGACGAACAGGACGCTGTCGCCGGAGCGGGCGGCCCAGGCGGCGGCCGGCATCGCGAACGCCGGCTGCTCGCCCGTCGTGACGACGACGTCGCCCGTGGGCTTGGCCCGCGCGACGGAGAAGAAGCGGTCGATCCCGGCGGCGATCCCGTAGATGTCGGTGCCGGGTACGACCGCGGTCTTGTAGCCCGGCGCCTGCGCGGCGCCGTCGCCGATCCGGATCACCGCCGCGTTCTGCGC
>DATBKS010000351.1:0-22348 GCA_036555755.1 Thermoleophilaceae bacterium | reverse complement strand
CCCAACTACGACAGCTACTACGACCTGGTCTGGGGCAAGGCGATTGCGCACGGGCACCTGCCCGACTACGACGTGCTGCGCTCGCCGACGCCCCACCCGCTCGCGGAGGTCTACACGGCCTTCCTCACGCTCTTCGGTGGGGCCGCCGACCGCATCTTCGTCCTCACGACGATCGCGGCCTTCCTGGGCCTGCTCGTGTGCGTCTTCCGGATCACGCAGCTCCTGCTGAAGAGCACCCTCATCGCCGCGGTGGGCGTGCTGGTCATCCTGCTGCGCACCGACCTCGACTTCTATGCGATGCGGGCGGTGGTGGACATCCCGTTCCTGCTGCTCATCTTCTGGGCGGCGCTGCTCGAGCTCGAACGTCCGCGGCGCGGGCTGTCCGTCTTGATCCTGCTCACTCTTGCCGGGCTCTTGCGCCCCGAGGCCTGGGTGTTCGCCGGCTGCTACTGGCTGTGGCTCGCGCCGAAGCTCTCGCGCCGCGACCTCATTCTCTACGCCGGGCTCGTGGCCGTCGCGCCCGTGATCTGGGCGGCGTCCGACTGGATCATCACGGGCCACCCGCTGCACTCGCTCACCTCCACGCGCGACGTCGCCGGCCAGTTCGGCCGCCAGCGCAGCGTGCCGAAGGCGATCTCACTGATACCGAGCTACCTGGGGGCGAACGAGGAGATCGTCAACGTCGCCGCCGGTGGCCTCGGCTGCCTGCTCGGCGTGTACATCCTCGGCAGGCGCGCGGCGCTGCCCGCCGCCCTCATGGCGATCGGGCTGGCGCTGTTCCTCGCGATCGCCGCGGCCGGGCTCTCCGTGATCCCGCGCTACCTCGCGGTGCCGTCGATCCTGCTGAACGTCGGCGTGGCGGTGGCGCTGTTCGGCTGGACGCTCGTGAAGGAGCCGCGCGAGGCGCGCTGGGTGGCCATCGGGATCGCGGTGGTGTCGCTCGGGCTCGTGGCCTGGCGCTCGGTCTCCTGGACCAACGACCTGCGCAAGCTCCACGGGCAGACGCTGTTCGTGAAGCATCAGCACCGCGACCTCAAGGGCATCCTCCAGGACCCGAGCGTGGCGCCGCTGCTCGGCCGCTGCGGTCCGATCACCGTGCCCACGCACTCGGCGATTCCGGTGATCGAGTACGAGACCGGCCTGCCCAAGAGCGCCATCCAGGCGTCCATTGCGCAGAAGCGCCCGCCGGACCACGGCCTGCTGTTCATCGGCTCGAGCTTCAACTTTGAGCCCGCCGCGCAGCGCTCGGTGACCGCGTCGAGCGAGAGCTCGGCCCGGAAGTGGTGGTCGAACTACCCGCTCTCCACGTTCACCTACGTCGCGAGCAACCCGTTCTGGCGGGTGTACGCGCGCTGTCCCGGCGTGCCCGGGGCGTAGCCACACTGCGCGTGCGCCACACTGCATAGGTGACCGTCGCGCTCGTCGCTGCGTTCGCCCTCGCCGGTGCCTGCGTTCAGGCGACCACCGGCATGGGCTTCGCGCTCATCCTCACGCCGATCATGTTCGCCCTGCTCTCGCCGGTCGGCGCGATCGTCGCCGTCACGCTGCTCGGCCTCGAGCTCAACCTGCTCGTGTTGTTCGCGGAAGGGCGCCGTCCGCGCGTGGCCTGGCGCGAGGTGACGCCGATCCTGGCGGCTGTCGTGCCGGGGACCGTGTGCGGAGTGCTGGTGCTCCGGGTGCTGCCCAAGCCGTTGCTCCAGGTGGCAGTGGGCCTCGCTGTGATCGGCGCGGTGTTGGTGCGACTTCGTGCCGTCCGTGCCGCGGCCGCCGCGGCTGCGGCGCCCGCGACCGCCGGACCGGGGCGGCTCGCGGTCGGCTTCGCCACCGGGGCGCTCACCACCTCGGCGGGCGTCAGTGGACCGCCGCTCGCGCTCTGGCTCTCGCGCCGCGGCCTCGCGCCGGCCGACTTCCGCGACTCGCTCACCGCGCTCTTCCTCGCCACCGGGATCATCGGACTGGTCGCCCTCCTGCCCGTGCTGGGTCACGCGCACCTCCAGCCGGCGCTGTTGGTCGTGCCGGTGGCCTGCGTGCTCGCCGGCCATGCGGTGGGGAGCCGTGCGTTCGCGCGTCTCGACGCCCGTGCCTTCGAGCCGCTCCTGCTTGCGGTGATTCTTGCGGCGGGCGTCGCGAGCGTCGTGTTCGGCATCGGCGCGCTCTAGCCCGAAGCTGGACATGGGAGGCGCGGGCGCTTTAGGGTCGCTCGCAAGGACTCCCAATGGCACGGCTCGCCACGCGCATGTTCGGGATTGCGGCAACCGCCGCGGCTGTCTTTGCCGCCGCTCCGGCCGGCGCCCAGGCGGGAAGCCCGACCACCTGCAGCGCGACCACGGCCGTCGCACCGTCGATACGCGCGGAGAGCCACACCGACGCCGTCGGGGACATCATCCTCAGTTGCAGCGGCGGCACTCCGACGCCCGCCGCGACGGCCGTGCCCACCCGTACGCTCACCGTGTTCTTCAACACGCCGGTGACCAGCCGCGTGCTGGCCAGCCCATGGGCGGAGCCACTTCTGCTGATCGACGAGCCCGGCGCCAACAGCCAGCTCGCCTGCCAGGCGGCGGACGGTAACTGCACGCTCCAGGGCGTCGGCGGTAACGGCGTCGCATACGACGGCTCGACCAACCACCCAAACGTCTTCCAGGGTCAGGTATCGGGCAGCACGCAGGTGACGTTCGCCAATGTGCCACTTGATGCCGGCGCGAGCGGCAGGGTGCTGCGAATCGTGAACCTCCGTGTCGACGCCGCTGCGCTCCCCATGAGCGTGGGCGCCACCCCGGTCGTCGCCGCGCTCAGTTTCAGCGGGGGCTCGCCGGCGATCAGCACTCCCACGCCCACGGTGGGCTTCGTCCAACCCGGGCTGGCCTACTCGGCGCGCACGGCGGACGGCGTGGCCGAACTCTCTGCACCGACCGCCCTGCACGCCTGCGCGACGCAGCAGGTGGCAACGCTCCGCTACGCCGAGACGCTCGGGACGGCCTTCAAGACGCGGGTGGCCGGAGGCGGCAACCAGAACGTGCCCGGGACGATTTACAACTCCGAAAGCGACTTCTTCAACACTGGCCTGGTCGGCAACGCCGCGCGCGGCGACCTGGGGAGCGCCGGTCTGGCGGACTTCGGGACGCGCCTGAAGGCCGCCTTCGATCACGTGCCCACGGGTGCCTCGGTGTTCGTGCCGACGGCGATCACGGGCGCGCACAACGAGCAGTTCCAGCTCGTGGCGGGGGAGACGGAGCCATACTCGCCGGTGGCGCCCTCGGGCGGCGGTCCGGCGGGCACGGCGGGTGTCGCGATCGCGGGTGGCACCGGGACCGCCGTGTGGGAGGTCGTCAAGGCCAATCCGGCTGGCTTCGACACCGCGGACATTCCCGTCTACGTCGCCTCAGGCCCGGGGAGCGGCACCGCCACAGTGAGCGGAGGCTTCGGGCCGAACGTCCTCGGGGCGACGGTGCCGAGCTTCGCGGGGTTGTCGGCGCCGACCAACCTGGTCACGGTCGCGCCGTGTCCGGTCCCGGGCTCCGGTGCGGGCGGGGCGCCGAAGCTCTCCGCCGTGAGTCTCACGAACAAGCGCTTCCGCGTGGCGCGTCAGCCGACGCCCCTGTCGGCCAAGAAGAAGAAGGCGCCGCGCGGGACGACGTTCCGCTTCACCCTGTCGACGACTGCCGAGGTCCGCATCGCGATCAAGCGCCGCGCGAGCGGGCTGCGCAAGGGCAGGCGCTGCGTGGCGCCCACCGCAAAGCTCAAACGGGCGCACGCCAAGCGCTGCAAGCGCTTCGTCACCCTCGGAACACTGAAGCGCGTGAACCTGCCCGACGGGCAGAACAGCGTCGCGTTCAGCGGTCGCCTCGGTCGCAAGGCACTTCGCCCGCGCTCCTACAAGGCGACGCTCAGCGCGGCCAACACCGCCGGTCACCCCAAGGGCGTGACGCTGTCGTTCAGGGTGGTCCGCTAGCGCTTGCCGTAAGCGGCGAGGAAGACGCGCACGCCGTCGTCCACGTAGCGGTCTAACTCAGCCTTCTTGGGCGGCTTGTCGCGTCCCAGGAGCATCGCCTGGTTGATCGGCGCCGACATCACGAGCCAGTTGAAGTGGCTCGCGGCCGCGCGTGGATCGTCCAGCTCGAGCACGCCTCGCTCGGCGAGCCGCTCGAACGCGCTCGCCAGCCCGTCCATCGTCCTGGCCGGTCCCTGCTCGTAGAAGGCCTTGCCGAGCGCCGGGAAGCGGCCCACCTCGCCGATCACGAGCCGCCGCAGCTGCATGAGCCGCGGTTGCATCACGGTGGCGAGCTCGCGGCGCGCGAGGTCGCGGAGGTCGGCCTCGAGGTCGCCGCTGTCGGCGAGGCTCTGGACCTCCTGCTGCACCGGATCGCTCGCCTCGTTGACCGTGCTGACCACGATCTCGTTGAACAGGCCTTCCTTGTCGGCGAAGTGCTTGTAGACGGTCTGCTTGGAGACGCCGGCGAGCGCCGCGATCTCGTCCATGCTCGTGCCGAGGTAGCCCTTGCTTAGGAAGACCCGGGAGGCGGCGTCGAGGATCGCCTTGCGCTTACGGTTTGACCGGGTGTCGCCGGAGGGTGAGCTGGTCATGCCTCGCAGAGAGAGTACTAGACAGTCCAGTCCATAGTACAGTACTGTACCGTCTAGTTCCATTACCACCGATGGGAGGAGCAGACAGATGGCCAAGATCGTTGTGACCAATCACATGACCCTCGACGGCGTGATGCAGGCGCCTGCCGGCGCCGACGAGGATCCTCGTGACGGGTTTGACCGCGGCGGCTGGGGCGCGGCGGGCTCCGACGAGGTGATGGCGAAGTTCCTCGGCGTCGGCACCTCGCAGAGCCGTGGGACGATGCTTTTCGGCCGGGTCACCTATGAGCACTTCTTCGACTTTTGGCCCAAGCAGACCGACGGCAACCCGTTCACCGACGTGCTCAACAGGGCGCAGAAGTACGTCGCCTCGACCACCCTCGAGGAGCCGCTGCCGTGGGAGAACTCGACCCTGATCGCTGACGACGTCCCTGGCAGGGTCGCCGCGCTCAAGGACGAGCTCGACGGCAACATCGTGATGCTCGGCAGCGGCGTCCTCATCCAGACGCTGATGCAGCACGACCTGATCGACGAGTACGTGCTGATGATTCACCCGCTGGTGCTGGGCAAAGGCGCGCGCCTCTTCCCGGACGGCTGCGCGCCCGCCGACCTGGAGCTCACCGAGAGCGTCACGACCACGACCGGTGTCGTGATCGGGCGCTACGAGACGCGCGGCTCCAGCACGGCGCGCACGTAGCTCTCGCGCACCGCCTTCGCCTGGCGCAGCATCCAGATCTCCGCGTGCACGGGGCCGCCGCCGCGGTCGAGGACCTCGCGCACGTAGCTCTGGCGCACGGCGCGCGGCTGGCAGAGCATCCAGGCCTCCTCGCGCTTCTCGACGCGCCCGGCGGCGGCGCGCGCCACCACGTCAGGACCGAGCAGCACGCGACGCGCGAGCGCGTTCATACGCACCCGTTCAGCTTGCGCAGCTCGAGCAGTGGCCCGGGCCGCATGTACGCGCGCGGCAGGAAGTTGTAGGAGAGGTCGAAGTTGAAGTGCACCGGCTGCGCGCCGAAGCGGTAGGGCGAGAAGCGCGCGAGCAGCTGCGACTGCGCGTTCAGCGCCTTGTAGTAGTTGCGCGCCCCTGTGAAACCGGCGTTCAGGCCGCGGTCGCGCTGGTAGCTCGCGACGAGCACGTAGCAGTAGCCCTGCTGGCGGTACTGGTCGAGCAGCGCCGGGCGCAGCTTCTTCTCATAGGCCTGGAACGGCGGCTTGATCGGGAACAGCCGATACGGCTGCTTCGGCTTGCCGACGTGCAGGAAGTCCTTCGGATACACCGCCGGCTCGACCACGAGTCCCGACCCCGGCGGCACGTTGCGCTCCACCCACTGGCGCGCGAGCGTGCGCGTGTCTGTGTGGGCGAGCACGGAGTCGACCCGCACGCTCGTCCACAGCCCCTGGATCGCGAGCAGCGCGCCAGCCGCCACCACGAGAGCCGTCCGCCGCCGCGACGCCCACGCGGCAGGCAGCGCATCGACCACGCGCACGGCGGCGTACGAGGCGAGGATGGTCAGCGCCGGATACGCGGGCATGTACCAGCGGCCGAAGTGGCGCGCCTGCCCGCCGAGGAACAGCCACAGGAGCACAGGGAAGGCGATGAGCATCAGCCCGCGCACGCGGTTCGCCATGAGCGCCAGCACCGCGCCCGCGGCGGCGGCCAGCAGCGGCAGCCAGCCGAAGCCCCAGGTAAGGCTCCAGATGTAGTAGATCCAGCCGGGCTGGCTCGACTGCCCGATCTTGCCCGACGACCCCGCGGTGCCCGCCTGGTTCAGCACCTGGTGCTTGAACAGCGAGAAGTCGACGAGCGCGTACGGGTTCAGCACGATCACGGCCACCACGAGCGCGCCCACCGCCACCGCGCCGCCGGTCAGCAGCTGGCGCACCGTCAGCCGCTTCTCGATCAGGCGCGCGACCGCAGCGATCGCCAGCACCACCACCATCGCGCCCGCCGTGTACTTGACGTCCACCGCCACGCCGATGGCCGCACCCGCGAGCGCCCACTCCCAGGTGCGCGCGTGCTCGTAGACCATCAGGCAGCCCACCAGCGCGACCGTCAGCGGCACGAGCGTCACCGCATCGTTCAGCGCCTGCTTGGAATAGAAGACCGGCAGGAACGCGCATGCCATCAGCACCGCCGCGACGAGGCCCACGCGCCGCTCGTAGAAGCGCGTGCCCGCCCAGTAGATGAGCCCGACGCTGAGCGTGCCGAGCAGCGCCACCACCACGCGCGCCGTGGTGAAGACCGCCGTCGGGTCGCGCGTGAACGAGTGCAGGAAGCCGCTCGATCCGAACGGGAAGCCCGCGTGGAAGCGGATCTTGAACACCGCGAACAGGAGGTACGTGAGCGCCGGCGGATTCTCGAAGTAGTGCGGGTTGAGCGTGCCGCCGATCATGTCCACGGCGTGCGGCACGAAGTGCTGCTCCTCGTCCACGCTGTAGACGTACGGCAGCCCGTGCTTGATCGACCACAGCCGCAGGGCGAGCGCGCCGATAAGGATCCAGCCGAGCGCCGCCCCGCCCGGCATGCGGAGCCAGGACGGCCGGCGCGGGCGTCTCACCTGCGAACCCCGGGCGCGTTCCCGTTCTTCGGCGTGCCCGTCCCGATCGGCACCGTCCCGAAGCCCTGCTTGCAGTTGTTCAGTCGATAGATCCAAATCTCGGGACCAGGACGGTCGAAGGCGGTCGGGTAGTAGTTGTAGGACAGGTCGAAGTTGAACTTCACCGGCTTCGCCCCGCTCTTGTACGGGCTGACGTGGAGCAGGAGCTTCGACTGCTTCCTGAGCGCGTCGTAGTACGCGAGCGCGGGCGCGAGGTGGGCATTTTGAGCCCTGCCCTGGATGAGACTCATCGTCATCACCAGGCAGAAGCCCGCCCGACGATAGGTGTTCAGGGTGTCAGGCGTGAGCGTGCTGCCGTAGTCGTCGTGCGTGTCGTTGACGTCCCGGATGAAGCCGCGGATGAACTGCTTGTGCTCCGGATCGCCGCGACCGGAGTTCGTGATCTTGCGGTAATAGCGCGGCGGCACC
Organism: Thermoleophilaceae bacterium; assembly: GCA_036555755.1. Classification (GTDB taxonomy): domain Bacteria; phylum Actinomycetota; class Thermoleophilia; order Solirubrobacterales; family Thermoleophilaceae; genus JAICJR01. Next base: position 14,741 of record DATBKS010000351.1, on the reverse strand, counting down.
GCCGGCTCGATCACGATCCGCAGTCGGGCCGGATAGTGCGCGACGAGCCAGTTGCGGGCGATCTGGCGCGTGTCGGTGCGGCCAAGGAGGCGCGCCGTGCGGACGTCCGCCAGGAGCGGTTGGGCGAGCACGAGGAGACCGATAGCGGCGAGCGCAGCCGCGCGCACCAGGCGCCCGCCCGGCACCTTCCGCACCAGCCACGCGATCGCCACGCCCGCGAACAGCGCGAGCGCCGGGTAGGCCGGCAAGAGCCAGCGGCCGAAGAAGCGCACCTGCGTGCTGAGGTAGATGAAGAGCGCGATCGGCACGACGGCCAGCAGCACCGCCCGCATGATCGACCGCCGAGCGACGAGCACCACGCCGCCGAGCGCGGTGAACATCGCCACCCAGCCGAGGCCCCAGGTGAGGCTGGTCAGGTAGTAGGTCGGGCCGTTGTCGCCCTCCTGCCCGAGCTTCGAGAACTTGCCCGCCAGCTGCTGCTCGCCCTTGAGCTGGTGCCACGCGTCCGAGAAGTTGATGAACACGTACGGGTTGGTGATGAAGAAGACGAGCACGGCGGCGCCGACCAGCAGCAAACCGTTCACGATCGCGGCACGGCGTTCCCTGCCCACGAGCCGCGCGACCGCGGCGATCAGAAGCGGCAGGAGCACGAGTCCCGCCGTGTACTTGAAGCCGAACGCGAGCCCGGCCATCGCCCCGCCGAGCAGGTAGTGCCCGCGCTTGCCGTCTTCGTAGACGCGCACGGAGGCGTAGAGGGCGAACGTCACCGGCAGGAGCGCGCCCACGTCCGTCACCGCCACGCGCGAGTAGGCGACCGGTAGGAAAGCGAACGACAGCACCGCCGCCGCGGCCAGGCCCTCGATCGTTCCCCACAGCCGCCGCCCGACCCAGAAGACGGACACCACGCCGCACATGCAAAGCAGCGCGGCGAGCGTGCGGCTCGTCCGGTAGATCGTGGTCGGGTCCTCGCTGTACTGGCGGATTGCCTTCGCGTAGCCGCCGAACGGGATCAGGTGCGCCGGGCCGTACTGGAAGCGCAGCGCGAGGTGAACCAGGTAGGTGAACGCGGAGGGGTTCTGGTAGTAGCCCGGGTCCGCGCTGCCGCCGAACATCCCGATCGCCCGGTTCGTGAAATGGGAGCCCTCATCGATGTTGTAGACGTAGGGCAGCCCGTAGGTGTTGTGCAGCACGCGCAACCCCAGGCCGACCAGAACGATTGCCGCGAGGGCGAGGTAGACAGGGGAGGCGGCGGCGCGCAAGCGTCGCGTCACGGCCCAGAACTTACTGCGCCGGCATTTACCATTGGTTCAGTGACAAATTTGACCAACACCGCGAGCGACGAGCTCCATCTGATGCGGGCGATCGAGCTCGCCGAGCGCGCTCGTGGCCGCACGAGCCCCAATCCGCTCGTCGGCGCGGTGATCGTCAAGGACGGGCGTGTGCTCGGGGAGGGCTGGCACCAGGAGGCCGGTCTTCCGCACGCCGAGCGCGAGGCGCTGGCCGCCTGCAGCGAAGACACGACCGGCGCGACGATGTACGTCTCGCTCGAGCCGTGCTGCCACGAGGGCCGCACCCCGCCCTGCACCGACGCCATCGTCGAGGCGGGAATCGCGCGCGTGGTGGTGGCCTCGGACGACCCGAGCGAGCACGCCTCGGGCCGCGGCCTCGGCATCTTGCGCGACGAGGGCATCCGCGTGGATATCGCCGCCGGCGCGCCCGCGCACGCGGCGATGCTGCTCAACCAGCCCTTCCGCAAGCTCGCCAAGACGGGCCGCCCGCACGTGCTCTTCAAGTCCGCGATGACGCTCGACGGCAAGGTCGCGACCTCCACGGGCGACTCGCAGTGGATCTCCGGCGAGCAGAGCCGCGCTATGTCGCACCGCTGGCGCGCCGAGGTCGACGCCGTGGCGGTGGGCATCGGCACCGCCCTAGCCGACGACCCGCTGCTCACCGCCCGCCTCGAGGGCGTGCACCGCCAGCCGGCGCGCGTGGTGTTCGATTCGGAGGCGCGCCTGCCGGCCACGAGCCAGCTCGTCAAGACCGCGACCGAGGTGCCGCTCTTCCTCGTCTGCTCGCGCGGTGCGTCGCGCGCGAACACCGACGCGCTGGAGGTGGCGGGCGTCGAGGTGATCGTCGCGCCCGGGGAGAACGAGGGAGCGCGCGTTCGCTCCGCGCTGTCGGAGCTCGGCAGCCGCGGCATCCAGTCGATGCTGCTCGAGGGCGGACCGCACCTCGCCGGCGCGTTCCTCGACGCCGGGGAGATCGACGAGGCGCGCCTGTTCGTGGCCCCGATGCTGCTCGGCGGCCGCCACGCCCGCGTGCCGCTCGAGGGTCAGGGCGTGGAGACGATCGAGGCCGCCCGCCGCGCGATCGCGAGCGAGGTGGAACGCGTCCACGACGACGTGCTCGTCCGCGCGCGGATGACGGAGTGGTGATGTTCACCGGGCTCGTACAGGACCTCGGCAGCATCAGGGCCGTGGAGCGCGAGCCCGCCGGGTCGCGCCTCGAGGTCGAGACCGCGCTCGCATCGGAGCTCTCCGAAGGCGACTCCGTGGCCGTCAACGGCGTTTGCCTCACGGCCGTGAGCGTGGCCGACGGCGCCTTCCGCGCCGACGTGATGGCCGAGACGCTGAGGCGCTCGTCGCTGGGTCCGCTCGACGCGGGCGACCCCGTGAACCTCGAGCTGCCGCTGCGCCCGGAGGACCGTCTCGGCGGCCACTTCGTGCAGGGCCACGTGGACGGAACCGGCACGGTCGAGGAGGTGACGGTCGACGGTTTCGCCAACGTCGTCCGCGTCGCCTGCGGGCCCGAGATCCTGCGCTACATCGTCGAGAAGGGCTCGATTGCGGTCGACGGCGTGTCGCTCACGGTGGCCGACATCGACGACGAAGGCTTTACGGTTTCCCTTATCCCCGAGACCCTTGAGAGAACGACTTTGGGCAGCGCGGCCCCCGGCCGCATGGTGAATCTGGAGGTTGACGTGCTCGCCAAATACGTCGAGAAGCTGACGCAGGGGGCGCGCTCATGAGTTCGCCGTTCGCCACGATCGAGGAGGCCCTCGAGGACATCCGCGCCGGACGCATGGTCGTGGTCTGCGACGCCGAGGACCGCGAGAACGAGGGCGACCTGACGCTCGCCGCCCAGTTCGCCACGCCAGAGGCGATCAACTTCATGGCGAAGGAGGGGCGCGGCCTGATCTGCCTCGCGCTCACCCCCGAGCGCTGCGACGACCTCGGCCTCGACCTCATGGCGGCGAAGAACGAGTCGCCGTTCCAGACCGCTTTCACGGTTTCCGTCGAGGCGCGCGAGGGCGTGACCACCGGCATCTCTGCGCACGATCGCGCGCACACCGTGCAGGTCGCCATCGACCCCCGCTCGCGGCCGCAGGACCTCGTCCAGCCGGGCCACATCTTCCCGCTCAAGGCCAAGGCCGGCGGGGTGCTCGAGCGCACGGGGCAGACCGAGGCGGCGGTGGACCTCGCGCGGCTCGCGGGCCTCACTCCGGCCGGCGTGATCTGCGAGATCATGAACGACGACGGCACGATGGCCCGCGTGCCGGACCTCGTCGACTACTGCGCCCGCCACAAGCTCAAGATGGTCACGGTGGCGGACCTGATCGCCTACCGCCGCCGCCACGACAAGCTCGTCGAGCGCGTGGTGTCAGCTCACATGCCCACCGACTACGGCGACTTCACGGTGGTCGGCTTCCGCTCGCTCGTCGACACGAAGCACCACGTGGCGATGGTCAAGGGCGAGGTCGACGGCAAGGAGAACGTGCTCGTGCGCGTGCACTCCGAGTGCCTCACGGGCGACGTCTTCCACTCGCAGCGCTGCGACTGCGGCCAGCAGCTCGAGGACGCGCTGCGGCGGATCGAGGACGAGGGTCAGGGCGTGCTGCTCTACCTCGCCCAGGAGGGTCGCGGGATCGGCCTGCTCAACAAGCTGCGCGCCTACAAGCTCCAGGAGGACGGGCTCGACACGGTCGACGCCAACCTCGAGCTCGGCCTGCCCGCCGACCTGCGTGACTACGGCATCGGCGCGCAGATCCTCGTGGACCTCGGTCTGAGCTCGATTCGCCTCTTGACTAACAACCCGAAGAAGATCGTCGGCCTCGAGGGCTACGGCCTGACGGTGACCGACCAGATCCCGATCCAGCACCCGCCGACGGAGCACAACGCGGACTACCTGCGCACCAAGCGCGAGCGGATGGGCCACCTGCTCCACCACCAGGGCCTGGCGCTCGACGAGGAGATGCTGCAGAGCGAGCGCATCGCCGACCGCGAGCGCGACGTGGAGAGCGCCGAGGCGGCGGCCGACCGGGAGCAGCGGAGTGGCTGACGCCCAGGTCTGGGCGATAGCTGCGGCGCGTTTCTACGAGGACCTGGCGGACAAGCTGGTCGAGGGCGCGCGCCGCGTCTTCGAGGAGGCCGGCGGCACCGTCGAGGTGCACGACGTGCCCGGTGCGTTCGAGCTGCCGCTGGCGGCCAAGTACTGCGCCGAGTCGGGCCGCTACGCCGGCGTCGCCTGCGTCGGTGCCGTGATCCGCGGCGAGACCGACCACTACGACTACGTCTGCGACCAGGCCGCGAGCGGCATCGCCCGCGTCTCACTCGACACCGGCGTCCCCTGCGCCTTCGGCGTCCTGACCGTCGACACGATGGAGCAGGCGCTCGAGCGAGCGGGCGGCGGCAAGCGCCACAGCGGCGAAGACGCCGCCCACGCCGTCATCAGACTGGCCGAGCTCAAAAGGCAACTAGGAACTAGGAACTAGGAACTTGCCCGACCAAGTGATCAATCTCTTCTCGGATACACAGACGCGCCCAAGCGAGGGCATGCGCAAAGCGATGTACGACGCCGAGGTGGGCGACGAGCAGCGCCTCGCAGACCCCACCACCAACGCCTTGCAAGAGCGCACCGCGGAGCTCCTCGGCCAGGAGGCCGGCCTGTTCCTGCCGACGGGCACGATGTGCAACGAGATCGCCTTCCGCCTCCACATCGGACCCGGCGGCGACGAGGTGATCCTCGACAAGACCGCACACCCGCTCCAGTTCGAGGCCGGCGGCCCGGCCTCGATGTCAGGCGCCGTGATGAGCCCGCTCGATGGCGACGCCGGCATCTTCACCGCCGAGCAGCTAGAGGCCGCGATCCGCCCGCCGGGCGACCGCTACGCGCCGCGCTCGAAGCTCGTCTCCGTTGAGCAGACCACGAACATCGGTGGTGGCCGCGTGTGGCCGATCGAGACGATCCGCGCTGTGCTCGGCGTCGCGCGCGCCCACAACCTGAGCGCGCACATGGACGGCGCGCGCCTGATGAATGCGGTCGTCGCTTCCGGCGTGTCCGCTGCCGACCACGCATCCGGCTTCGACACCGCCTGGATCGACTTCACCAAGGGTCTCGGCGCGCCGATCGGCGCCGTGCTCGTGGGCTCCCGCGAGCTGATCGACGAGGCCTGGCGCTACAAGCAGATGTGGGGCGGCGCGATGCGCCAGTCGGGCGTCGTGGCCGCGGCCGGCCTCTACGCGCTCGACCACAACGTCGAGCGGCTCGCCGAGGACCATGAGAACGCGCGGGTGCTCGCCGAGGGGCTGGCGGAGATCGAGAGCGTGACGATCGATCCCGCCACGGTCCAGAGCAACATCGTCGTCTTCGAGGTTCCCGACGCCACCAAGACCGGCGAAGATCTTCGCTCCGCCGGCGTGCAGGTCACGCGCCTCGACCTCACCCGCCTGCGGGCAGTCACCCACCTCGACGTGGACCGCGCCGGCATCGAGCGCGCGCTCGAGGTCATGCGCGAAGTGATCTAGCTCACTTGCCGCGGGCGGATGGGGTGAGAACCTGCGCTCATGCCCACCATTACTGAGCCCACCCTCGGCTCGGCGTTCGCCGAGGCACTGGCAAAGAAGGACTTCGACGCCATCGCTTCCCTGCTTCATCCGGAGATCGACTTTCGCGGTCTCACTCCCGGGGTCAGGAACTGGGAGGGACACACGCCCGACGAGGTGATCCAGGGCGTGCTACGAACCTGGTTCGAGGACTCCGACGAGATCGAGGAGCTCGTCCACCTGGAGACCGACTCGTTCTCGGACCGCCAGCGCGTCAGCTATCGCTTCCGTGGCCACAACCCTGACGGCGAGTTCGTTGTCGAGCAGCAGGCCTATCTCGACGAGCGCGACGGCAAGATCGTCTGGATGCGGGTGCTGTGCTCCGGGTTCCGGCCGCTCGCTTGAGCTGCCGGGTACGCTCCCCGCATGACACCTATCACCGTTGACGGAATCGAAGGTCTGAAGGAAATCGTCGGCCAGCAGATCGGGCCGAGCGAGTGGCGCGAGGTCACTCAGGACATGATCAACCAGTTCGCCGACGTGTCCGGGGATCACCAGTGGATCCACGTCGACATCGAGCGCGCGAAGGCGGAGAGCCCGTTCGGCGGGCCGATCGCCCACGGCAACCTCACGCTGTCGATCATCGACGGCTTCCGCGAGCAGCTCATGGAGAACAAGGGCTTCAAGCTCGGCGTCAACTACGGCTGGAACAAGGTCCGCTTCCCGGCGCCCGTCCCGGCCGGCGCCAAGGCTCGCGCGTACTCCGAGGTCATCTCAGTCGACGACGTGGGCGGCGGCTGGTTCCAGGCGGTCACCAAGTTCACCGTCGAGATCGAGGGCACCGAGAAGCCGGTGTGCGTGGCCGAGAGCGTGGCGCGCTTCCTGCCTTGAGCGAAGGACGAGTAGAGGCGATCTACATCGGTCCCGTCGAGGCGGGGCCGCTCGGCGAGGTGCCCGAGGTCGAGGCCATCGCCGGCCACGGCCTCGTCGGCGATCGCCAATACCGTGAGAACCCGCCGCCCGACGAAGAGTCCGGCCGCGACATCACCTTGATCGAGGTCGAGGCCCTCCAGGCACTCAAGGCGGAGCACGGTATCGAGCTGGGGCCGGGGGAGAGCCGGCGTCAGGTTCATACGAGCGGCATCCGGCTCAACCCGCTGGTGGGCAAGCGCTTCCTCGTCGGCGAGGTCGAGTGCATCGGAGTCGAGCTGTGCGAGCCCTGCAATCACCTGCAGAGCCTCACTCCGCCGGGCGTGCTGCGTGGCCTCGTGCACCGTGGCGGTCTGCGCGCGGACATCCTGAGCGGCGGCACGATCCGTCCGGGCGACCCGGTCCGCGAGGTCCCGGACCGTGCCGAAGCTCCGGCTTCCTGACGGCGTAGAGCTCCACTGGGAGGAGCGCGGCGAGGGGCCCCTCGTGGTGATCTGCTCCGCCTGCATGTCGATCCCCTCGGCCTTCAAGGGGCTCGGCGACGAGCTCGAGCCCGACCACCGCGTGATCGCCTACGACGCGCGCGGCAACGGCGAGTCCACGCGGACCGGGCCGTACGAGATCCTCACGGACGCCCAGGACCTCGCGCACCTCCTCGAGGAGTGGGGCCAGCCGGCCGTGCTGATCGCGTTCGGCGACGCCCTCCATCGCTCGGTGGAGGCCTCGGCGCTCCAGCCCGACCTTGTGGCCGCGGTCGTGAGCCCCGGCGTGAACGCGCTCGGCAGCGGCGGCGACTACCCGGGTACGGACGATGGCCTCGCCTCCTCGCCGGCGGTGATCGGCGCACTGATGCAGCTGTTCGAGACCGACTACCGCTCCGGCCTGCGCACCGTGGTCGAGGGCGGAAATCCGCAGTTCAGCCCCGATGAGACCCAGGAGCGAATCGACGCGGTGATGGCCTACTCGCCGCTCGAGGCCACCCTCGGCAGGCTGCGCGGCTGGGTGGCCCACGACTCGCGGGAGCCGGGTCGCGCGCTGGGCGACAGGCTCTGGATGCTGGTGTTCGGCGGCAACCTCTGGTTCCCGGCCGAACTCGTCGACGCGATCCGCCGCGACGTGCCCGAGGCCCGGGTCGAGCAGATCGAGGACGGGGCCGTTTCGAGGCCGGATCTGACCGCCGAGGTCGTGCGTCGCATCACGCATTGCTAGATTTCGGCGCCATGCCGAAGGTGTGTTACGTGTGCAGAAAGGGTCCGGCGTTCGGACACAGCCGCAGCCACTCGATGGTGGCCACGAAGCGGCGCTTCGACCCGAACCTTCAAAAGGTCCGCATCCTCGTCTCGGGGGCTCCCCGGCGGGAATACGTCTGCACGCGCTGCCTCAAAGCCGGCAAAGTCACCAAGGCCGTCTAGGCGAGCGAAAACCGAGTCTGCCAAGGACGCAGGGGTGAAGCCGTATGTCAATACGGCGAACCCCGAGGACGCCGGCAGGCGAAGGTTTGCAGCCGCCTAGACGGCCTTGGAATACGCTCCTGTCCGGCCTTGGAAGCAACTTGTCCGACACATCGGTGTAAAACCCCCTCGTGCCCGATCCGAGTCTCGTTCGATTCCGAAGCGCCGTAGCGGCCGCTTATGCAGAGCTGGAGGCCCGCCGCCAGGAAGTGAACGACCTCAACGTCTTCCCGGTGGCCGACGGCGACACCGGCGACAACATGGCCATGACCATGCGCGCCGTGCTCGACGAGCTCGACCGCATGAACGGCGAGCCGATCGACGTGATCGGCCGCGAGGAGATCGTCCACGCCGTTGCGCGTGCCGCGCTGCTCGGAGCGCGCGGCAACAGCGGCGTGATCCTGTCGCAGATCGTGCGTGGCGCGGCCGCGGAGCTTGCGTCGCGTCCCGGCGAGCTGGTGGACCCCGTGCTCGTGGCCGCCGCCCTGGCGCGTGCAGCCGACGCCGCCTACGAGTCGGTCCGCGACCCCGCCGAGGGCACGATGCTCACAGCCGTGCGCGCGATGGCGCACCGCGTGGCGCAGGACCTCGCCCACATGGACTCTCAGCGTCTTGGTCCCGACGCGCCCGCCGAGGAACAGGACGAGCTGCTCGCCGAGGTGCTCGAGCGCGCGCTCGACGCCGCCAAGGACGCGGTGCAGAAGGGACCAGACCAGCTCGCCGTCCTGCGCGAGGCGGGTGTGGTCGACGCCGGCGCCTATGGCATGACCGTCCTGATGGCGGGCGTGATCGGCGCGCTGCGCGGCCAGGAGCCGCCTGCGATCGCCCACGAGCTTCCGGCCCGCTCGCTCCACCTCCCGCAGCACGAGTCGAGCCAGTACCGCTTCTGCACCAACTTCGCTGTGTCGGGCCACGGCCTCGAGGCCTCGGACTTCGTGCCGCGGCTCGAGCAACTCGGCGACTCGGTGCTCGTGGTCGGCGACGACAAGACCCTGCGCGTGCACGTGCACACCGACGAGCCCGATTCGGCCGCCGCGCTCTTCGAGGGCGTCGGAGAGGTGAGCCGCTTCGACGTGGCCGACATGCGCGAGCAGATCGCCGATCGCCGCATGCGGCTCGCGGGCAATGGCGATCAACCCGCGCCCGCCGAGCGCGCCCATTGCGGGGTCGTGGCGGTCGCTTCCGGTGAGGGGCTGATCCAGCTCTACGAGGACCTCGGAGCGCAGGTGGTGCCGGGCGGCGCGACGCTCAACCCGTCCACCTACGAGCTGCTCGCCGGCATCCACGCCGTGCAAGCGGAAGAGGTGATCGTGCTGCCGAACTCGCAGAACGTGATCCTTGCCGCGGAGCGCGCCGCCGAGCTGTCCGAGCGGCCGGTGCACGTGGTGCCCACGCGCGCGCAGCAGACGGGGCTCGCGGCGTTGCTCGCGTTCGAGCCGTCGCGCTCCAGCGAGGAGAACGCCGGCGCGGTGGGCGCCGCAGCTGAGGCGCTGCGGACCGGCGGCATCGCCCAGGCGGCACGCACCGATCCGCAGGGACGCTTCAAGGAGGGCGACGCGCTCGGCTACGCGGGCGAGGACCTGGTGGCGTGGGGCGACCTGCGCGAGGTGCTCCTCGGGACGATCGCCCAGGTGGCCGAGGGCTGCGAGGTGCTCACCTGCATCGCGGGCGACGGCGCGCCGTTCGAGGCCACCGAGGTGGAGGGCGCGCTGCCCGAGGGCGTTGAGCTCGACTGGCAGCAGGGCGACCAGCCCGCCTGGTGGTACCTCCTGGCCGCCGAGTAATTTCCGGTCATACCCACCCGCTTCGCCGACAGCACCGAGTTGACGCTCGAGGAGGCGCTCAACGCGCCCCTTCGCTCGCTGCCGCGCCCGAGTGAGCTCGAGAAGAAGCTCACGCTGAAGGGCCCGGCCAAGGAGGGTGCGGCGGTGCTCGGGCTCGACACCGTCGGCGACCTGCTCGAGCATCTCCCGCGCCGCCACGCCGACCGCGGCGAGGTACGCCCGCTTGCGGCCCTCGCCCAAGACGAGGACGCGACCGTGGAGGTGGAGGTCAAGTCGATCGCCACCCGCCCGTCGCGCAACCGCCGCATGCGCCCGCGCGCGGAGGCGCGCGTGTTCGACGAGTCGGGGCCGGCGGTGGCCGTGTGGTTCAACCAGCCCTGGGTGGCGGACCGCATCACGCCGGGCACGCGGCTGCTCCTGCGCGGCCGGATGAAGAAGCGCAATCAGTTCTGGGTGAGCACGTACGAGGCCGTCGACTCGGCGGGCGCGGGCGGCGTTCACACGGTGGGCGTCGTCTCCGTGTATCCCGGAACGAAGGGGCTCGGCTCGGACCGCCTGCGCGAGCTCGTGGTGGCGGAGCGCGAGCACGTGCACAACGTGGTGGAGCCGCTGCCCGCCCACATCCGCGCGGCCGAGCGGCTCGCCGACCGCCCGGCGGCTCTCGCCGCGCTCCATTTCCCAGCCGAGGAGCGGCACGAGGAGGACGAAGACGAGGCGCGCCGGCGGCTCGCCTTCGAGGAGCTGCTCCTGCTCGAGCTGGCGCTGTCGGGCCGGCGGCAGGCGCGGCAGGATGGGCGCCCGGCGCCGGAGCTCCACGCGGGCGGTGAGCTGGTGGATCCGTGGCGCGCTTCGCTGCCGTTCGAGCCGACGGGCGACCAGCGCGAGGCATTCGACCGCATCGACGCCGACCTCGCCCGCTCCGAGCCGATGCAGCGCCTGCTGATGGGCGAGGTTGGCTCGGGCAAGACGGTGGTGGCGCTCCAGGCGATGCTGCGCGCTGCCGAGAACGGCGCCCAGGCCGCGCTGATGGCGCCCACCGAGACGCTTGCCGAGCAGCACCTCGCCACGCTCGACCGCCTGCTCGGCGGCCTCGTGCCGATCGCGCTGCTCACCGGCTCGACGCCCGCGGCGCGGCGTCGCGAGATCCTGGGGCGGCTGTCGAGCGGCGAGCTTCAGCTGATCGTCGGCACCCACGCGCTCATCGAGCCGGCCGTGGAGTTCCGCGAGCTGGCGCTCTGCGTGATCGACGAGCAGCACCGCTTCGGCGTGCGCCAGCGCGCCGCTCTCGACGCCAAGGCGTCGCGCGGCATGGCCGTGCACGCGCTCCACCTCACCGCCACGCCCATTCCGCGCACGCTCGCGCTGACGCTCTACCGCGACCTCGACGCGACCACCCTGCGCGAGCTGCCCGCCGGGCGCAAGCCGATCGAGACGCACGTGGTGGATGGCGAGCGCGCCCGCAGGCGCGCCTACGAGCGCATCCGCGAGGAGATCGCTCAGGGGCGCCAGTGCTACGTGGTCTGCCCGCTCGTGTCCGAGTCCGAGGCGCTCCAGGCTCGCGCGGCGAGCGCCGAGGCCGAGCGGCTCGCGAAGACGGAGTTCAAGGACCACCGCGTCGAGCTGATCCACGGCCAGATGCCGTCGAAGCAGAAGGCCGCCGCGATGGCCGCGTTCGTGTCCGGCGAGGCCGACGTCCTTGTGGCGACGTCCGTGATCGAGGTTGGCATCGACGTGCCCAACGCCACCGTGATGCTGATCGAGGCCGCCGAGCGCTACGGCCTCAGCCAGCTGCACCAGTTACGTGGGCGGATCGGCCGCGGCGAGCACCAGTCGCTCTGCATCCTGTTCGGCGATCCCAAGCTGCCGCGGCTCGAGGCGATCGCATCGGAGAGCGACGGCTTCAAGCTCGCCGAGGTGGACCTGGAGCTGCGCAAGGAGGGCGACATCCTCGGCACCCGGCAACACGGCGAGGCGGTGTTCCGCGTGGCGCGGCTGCCAGAGGACCTGCCGCTGCTCGAGCTGGCCACCGACCGCGCCGAGGAGATGCTCGCGCGCGACCCGGGGCTCACCGAGCCGGAGCACGTGCTGCTGCGCGAGGCGGTGGTGGCGGCGTTCGGCCCGGAGCACGAGCCGATACCGGCCTGACTAGCCGCTAGCCGACTCCCTCCTCGAAGTCCTGCGCGGCGCGATCCACGTCGAGGTAGCTGCGCGTGCTGAGCATCCGGCCGTCGCGGAAGCGCGAGATGTGTCCCCAGCGACGGTCGACCTCGGTGTCCGCCCCGCGTGGGCGCCCGCGAAGCGTGCAGAGCGTCAGCACACGGCCGCCCTCCTCGCGCGCTTCATAGACGTCCCAGGTGACCGTCTCCCACGCGTCCCACCAGGAGCTCAGGTACTCGAGCAGGTTGTCGCGACCGCGGCGCTCGCGACTCCGCTCACCGCGCGGCTCCGCCTCGATGAACACCACCTCCGGGTCCATCAGCGCGGCGAGGTCGTCGAAGTTCCGGCGGTTGAACGCGTCGTAGACGGCCTTCATCTGGCCCACGTCGCCCGTGTCCACGGGCCAACCGTACGCTTACGCGGCCGGCTTCGCCAGTACCGCGTACGCGACGCCGCCCAGGCGGTAGCCGTCGTCGCCCAGGAACGGCTCGGCACGTTCCTCGATCGCGGCGCGGATAGCGGCCTGCTCCTCCTCGGGCTGCGCTGCAATGGCCGTGGCGAGCGGTCCCATGGTGGTGGAGATGCGCTCCCACATCTCCTCACGATCGGCGGCGTGTATCTGAATCTCGATGTCTTCGATCTCGACGGCGTCAAGCCCCGCGCCGGTCACCGTGGCCGCGATCCGGTCGCGGTCGCCGAGGGCAAAGATGCCGGGGCCGTCGGGATCGGGCGGCGGCATGATGCCGCGCTCCATCAGCACGCTGCCCGGCACGAGCACCCATGGGTTGCGCATCGGCTCGCCCCAGACGGCGAACACGAGCCGGCCGCCGTCGCGAAGCACCCGGCGCGTCTCGCGCAGGGCCGCGTCGCGGTCGGCCATCAGCATGTAGCCGAAGCGGCACAGCGCGCCGTCCACGCTCGCGTCATCGAGGTCCATCTGCTCGGCGTCGAGCGTGCGGTACTCGACGTTCGCGAGCCCGAGCTCTCCGCCGCGGCGCCTCGCCACGGCCACCATCTCGGACGCGAAATCGGTGCAGATCACGTGGCCCGAGGAGCCCACGAGGGGCGACACGAGCTCCGACATCTCGCCGCTGCCGCAGGCGATGTCGAGCACGGTTTCGCCCTCGCTCGGCGCCAGCCGCTCCAGCATCCAGTCGCGCACGGGTCCGACCGGCGAGCTGATCTCCTCGCGATGCTCGTCCCAGTTGGGGGCGAGCTGGTTCCAGGTCTTGAGGCTCGTCTCTCTGTACTCGCTGCGGTCCATTGGTTGACTCTAACCGTGTGAGAGTCGTCGCCGGAGACTTCAAGGGCCGCCGTCTGCATGCCCCTGCGGGGGTATCCACCCGTCCTACGGCGGACCGTGTGCGCGAGGCGCTCTTCTCGATTCTCGGCCCGCTCGACGGCGAGCGCGTGCTTGACCTGTTCGCCGGCTCGGGGGCGCTCGGGATCGAGGCGCTCTCGCGCGGTGCGGCCGACGTCGTGTTCGTCGACAGCGATTCGCGCGCGATCGCGGCGATCAGGCGCAACCTCGAGGCGATCGGCGTCGAGGCGGCCGTGCGGCGCCGCGATGCGCTCGCCTTCCTCGCTGACGCAAGCGAGCGCCCATTCGACCTCGTATTCCTCGACCCGCCATATAGTTCCGCTTCCAAATTGGCGGGTCCGCTGTCCGAGCGGCTGCCCGCGGTCCTCCCAGAGAACGCCCGAATCGTGTCCGAGTCAGACAAGCGAAATCCTTTGGAGCTGAGCCTCCCGCTCGTCGACGAGCGCGTGTACGGGGACACCCGCATCGCGATCCACCGTGTCGCCTGATCCCGCCAAGGGAACCGCCGTCTGTCCGGGCTCGTATGACCCCGTCACGTTCGGCCACCTCGACATCATCAGCAGGGTCGCGAACGTGTTCGATCACGTGATCGTCGGGGTCGTGAACCAGCCCGTGCGCAAGCAGAAGACCGTGTTCAACGCCGAGGAGCGGGTGGCGTTCATCGAGGCCGAGATCGCGAAACTCCCCAATGTGCAGGTAAAAACCTTTGATACCCTCCTCGTCGAATTTGCCCGCGAGCACGGCGCAAACGCCATCGTGAAGGGCCTTCGGGCGATCTCGGACTTCGAATACGAGTTCGAGATGAACCAGCTCAACCGTAAGATGGCGCCTGAGATAGAGAGCATCTACATGATGGCGTCACCCCAATACAGCTTCCTCAGCAGTAGCGGGGTGAAAGAACTGGCGATGTTCGGGGGAGACATAGAGGGTTTGGTTCCTTCCGCCGTTGCAAAGCGGTTGGAGGAGGAACTCGGACGCTGACGAATTTGAGGCTGCAATGGACGTCCTAGTACTGATCGACAAACTCGACGACCTCATCCACAACGCGAAACCGGTCCCGTTGACGGACCAGGTGCGCGTGGACAAGGAGGAGATCTACGACATCCTCGATCAGATGCGCGCCACGATCCCCGAGGAGATCAAGCAGGCGCGCTGGATCGTCAAGGAGCGCCAAGAGATGCTCGCCGAGGCCAAGCGCGAGGCCGAGCGGATCATCAAGGAGGCGCGCGACGAGCAGACACGGCTGATCTCCAACGAGGAGGTCGTCAAGCAGGCC
>DATBKS010000350.1:0-4478 GCA_036555755.1 Thermoleophilaceae bacterium | reverse complement strand
GCACCCGCGGATCCTGGCGGTTACGCCGAGCGAGATCCTGCCCGGGGCGCCCGGCTCGCGAGGCCGTGCGCGCGTGCGCTACCGGGGCAGCTCAAACCCGAGTCCGCTCGTGCGCGTCTACCGCACCGACCTGCCGAAGCCCAAGGAGATCACCGTCTTCCAGGCCCCGCGCTTCCGCAAGACGGTCAAGTGGTACGGCACCTACAGCAACGCGCCCGGCGGGACGCCCGTGCCCGACGGCGTCTACCGGATCACGATCACCACCTACGACCGCGCGGGCAACGCGGGCAGCGCGCCCGCGCTGCTCCCGCCGCGGCGCTTCGAGGCCCGGCCGCACACCGGCGTGTCGGTGCGGTACCTCACTGTGCGCGGCTCGCTCGACCCCGTCGATGCCGGCTCGTCGGTGCGCTTCCAGGTCGGTCCTACACCGCGCCGGCTGCGCTGGACCCTCGGGCCAGCGGGGCCGGGCAGTCCCATCGCCCGCGGCTCGGGGCGCGGCGGGCAGCTTCAGGTGCGGGTGCCGTCCGACGCCAGGACCGGGCTCTACCTGCTGCGGGTGCAGGCCGCGGGACACCGCGCCGCGCAGCCCGTGGTGGTGCAGGGAGCTCATAACGGCAAGGTGCTGGTGGTGCTGCCGGCCATCGCCTGGCAGGGCGGCAACCAGTGGGACGACGACGGCGACGGCTTCGCCAACACGCTCACCGGGGGAGAGAGCGCCGCAGTGGAGCGCCCCTTCGCGCACGGGCTGCCCCCGGCCGGCCTCAAGGACAAGATCGATCCGCTGCTGCGCTTCCTGGGCCGCGAACGCGTGAACTACGACATCACCACGGACCTCGCACTCGCTCAGGGGCGTGGGCCCGACATCGCGGGCCATACCGGCGTGATGTTCGTGGGCGACGAGACCTGGCTGACGAACAAGCTCGACCTCGCCCTGCGCGATTACGTGGAGAAGGGCGGGCGCGTGGCCTCGTTCGGCACGGACGCGTTCCGGCGCCGAGTCGGCCTCGCAGTGAGCGACCTGGTCGATCCCACGGCCCCCGAGCGCTTCAACGTGTTCGGCGAGCAGACCGGCGAGGTGGGGATCGAGGACGCCCCGATGGTGGTCAACCCGCCCGACACGCTCGGCCTGTTCCGCAGCGCGAGCGACGGGATCTTCGGGACTTTCGACCAGTTCGAGCAGTCGCAGCGGCTCGTCGGCGGCACGAAGATCCTGTCCTCCGCGGGGCGCGATCCGAAGCACCCGGCGTTCGTCGCGTACCGGCTCGGGGGCGGCATCGTCGTCCGGGTCGGCACCCCGCAGTGGGGGCAGAAGCTTGCCGGCAGCCTCGAGCTCACCGACATCACGAGGCGCGTGTGGTCGCTCCTCTCGCGGTAGCCACCGCGTTCAAGGGCGGCGGCATGGTGGCGGCCTCGCTCGCGGCCACCGGCGCCTTCTTCCTGGGGACGCCGCGCTCCCGGGCGGTCTGCGTCCTGCTCGCGCTCGTGCTGTGCCCGGTGCTGCTCGTGGGCGAGCTGTGGAACTCGTCGAGCCAGCTCGAGACGCTGCGCTCGCACCCCGCCGAGCTCGTGGGTCTCGGAGTGCTCGGCCTGGCGCTGATCGCGGCCCTCGCTGCCGTGTTTCTGCGCTGGCCGCTGCTGATGCCGGTGCTCGCGGTGGCCGCTCTGCCGTTCCGCATCCCGGTGCAGGCCGGCGGGCAGTCGGCCCTGCTGCTGGTTCCCTTGTACGTGGTCGTGGGCGGCGGCGGCCTCGCCTACGTCTGGGAGCGGCTCCGCCCGCGTCCGGGCGGTGTCGAGAACAACGGCTACCGGCTCGCCCCCGCCGAGCGCTCGCCCGGCTACGTGGAGCTGGCGCTGATGCTCGCGGTGGTGCTCTATTCGATCCAGTCCGCGTACTCGACCGACTTCGAGACCGCGCTCAAGAACGTCGCCTTCTTCTACATCCCGTTCGCGCTGCTGCTCAAGCTCCTGACGTCGATGGAGTGGACCGCGCGGCTCGAGACCTGGTGCCTACGAGTGACGGTTGCCCTGGCGGTGATGTTCGCGCTGATCGGGTTCGGCGAGTACGCGACCCGCCGTCTCATCTGGAACCCGAAGGTGATCGAGGCCAACCAGTTCCGCTCGTACTTCCGCGTCAACTCGCTCTTCTTCGATCCGAACATCTACGGCCGCTACCTGGCCGTGGTGATGGTCATCCTCGCCACGCTGCTGCTCTGGCAGAGGCGCACACGCAACATCGTCTGGCTCACGATCCTGCTGGCGGTGCTGTGGGGCGGGCTCGTGTTGAGCCTCTCGCAGTCGAGCTTCGCGGCGCTGCTCGTGGGCCTCGCGGTACTCGCGGCGGTGCGCTGGAAGATCTGGCCGGTGGTGGCCGCCGTGGGCGCGGCGCTCGCCGTGCTCGCGATCGTGATCTGGGCGATCCCCGGCTCCGTGCACCTTCAGGGTCACTCCGCCAAGTCGCTCAACCGCGCCACGAGCGGGCGCGTGGACCTCATGCGCGGCGGGCTGAGCATGTTCGCCGACCGCCCGCTCTACGGCTACGGCTCGGGCTCGTTCGCGGAGCGCTTCCGGGCTCGCGAGAAGAAGGGAGAGGCGCAGGCGGCCTCGGCATCGCACACGATTCCGATCACCGTGGCGGCCGAGCAGGGCGTGATCGGGCTGGCCGCGTACGTGTTCGTGCTCGTGGCCGCCTTCCGGCTGCTGTTCGGCGGCCTGTTGCGGCTGCGCACCGAGCCCGAGCCGTCGGCGCGGCTGTTAGGAAGGATGGTGGTGGCCGCGGCATTCGCGGCGCTCGTCTTCCACACGCTGCTGTACGCGGACTTCCTCGAAGACCCGATCGTGTGGACGCTGATCGGGATCGGCGTGGCGCTGAAACGCGGTCCGCTGCGGGCGCGCGGAACCGTGACCACGGGCGCCCCGGCGACGGAGAGCGTGTCGCCCGGCTAGTGCTTGCGCTAGTGCTGGCGCTTCTTCTTGCGCTTGTGGTGTTTCTTCTTCGCGTGCGCCTTCTTGGCGGCGCGATGGGCGGCGCGCGTGGCCGCACCGGCAGCAGCCAGGTGCTTCGGCTGGTTGCGCGGCTCTAGCGCGATCTCGCCCGAGTGGCCGGTGATGAACAGCCATTGCCCGTCGGAGATCGCCGGGTTGTAGGAGCCGTGGGCGAAGTTGAAGACGACCTTGCCCGTTCGCACGTCGAGCCCGTAGGTGCGCTGCGTCTGGAGCGTCGAGAAGTAGACGACGCGGCCGATCACGCTGCCCGCGCCCGAGATCGGGCCGCTGGCGGAGTACGTCCAGCGCGGCGCGCCGGTGCGCGCGTCGAGCGCGTAGAAGTTGTGGTCGTAGGAGCCGATGAACACCGTGGGCGTGACGCCCGGCACCGCCGCCACGGCCGGCGCGGCATAGACGTAGCCGCCGGTGGAGTGGCTCCAGGCGAGCTTCCCGCTGCTCGCCGAGAACGAGTAGACCTTGCGGTCGAGGTTGCCGACGTACACGCGGCCGAACGCCACCGCGGGAGTGCCATAGAAGCCGCCGGAGCGCCCGAACGGCAGCCCGGCCTCGTGGGTCTTCCACACGAGCGAGCCGTTGCTGGCCCGCACGGCCTGCATGTTGCCGCCGTAGTCGCCGAAGTAGAGAAGGCCCTTGGAGTAGGCGGGCCCCGCCGTGACGTCGCCCGACGCGTGGTAGGTCCAGATCGTGCGGCCGTTCTTTGCGTTCAGCGCGTAGACGTTGCCGCTCTCCGCCCCGAAGTACACGCGTCCGCGCATCGCGAGCGGCGGCGACTCGGTGCGGGCGCCCACGTCCTTCGCCCACAGGATGCGCCCGTCGCTCGCGTTCATCGCGTATATGCGCCCGCTGAGCGTCGTGAAGAACACGTGGCCGTCGAGCCATGCCGGCGACGACGCAGCCAGATTGCCGATCTTCCGCTTCCAGAGCAGCCTGCCCGTGCGCGTCCGGAGGGCGTAGGCGGTGCCGTTGTTCTTGATGAAGAACATCGTGCCCTTCCAGATGATGGGCTGGAACTCCATGAGGTCGTGGAACGCTCGAGTCCACACCTGCCGGTACGGCGGCTTCACGTACTTGGCCTGGGCGGCCGGCAGGTAGCGCGTGCGCTGCGGGTCGTAGCCGTAGAGGGGCCAGTTGACGTCGCCGAGCGTCGGCTTCTTTGCGGGCGCGTCCGGCGCCGGCGCCGGCGGAGGAGCGGGGGCGGTGAACGGGACATCCGTGTTCACCACGTCGCCGGGCCGCTGCCCGACGGTCAGGTAGATCGCGAGCGCGCCCCCGCAGACCACCAGCCCGGCCGCCGCGAGGTACGCCCAGCGACGGCGCATCCACCTCAACATCGCGTGCAGGATAGGAAAGGCCCCTGAAGGATCTCTTACGCCGCTCTACGCAGCGGCGGATGGCGCCGCTCGGCGGCTTCGCGTATCCCCTCGCCCTGCCACGGCCGGAGCGCCTGGCGGGCGTGGAGGAGGTAGCGCTCGCGG
>DATBKS010000349.1:0-9959 GCA_036555755.1 Thermoleophilaceae bacterium | reverse complement strand
CACCGCGTTACCGGCGACTCTGCGGATCAGCAGCAGCACCGCCCCGATGAACACGAAGCACCAGCCGGTGCTCCGCAGCGCCCGCAGGCGTCGTCCCCGCGCGAGGTAGACCGCCAGCACGAACAGCAGGATCGCGAGCTCCGGGAGCACGATCGCCAGGCCCTTGACGAGGTTGGCGACGTCCTGAGCCGTCTTGAGGTCGTTCCGGCGCATGATCACAAGCTGGCCGCTGGTCGACGAGCTCATGCATCGCGTGCTGGACGGCGGCGGGCCGGCGTGATACCGAGCTTCTGTGGGTCTCCGTGTTGAACAGCTCCCGCCGGGGACTCAGCCAAGTGTGTGGATCAGCACCGCGGTGGCGAAGCCGAGCGTCGTGACGACCCCTACGAGCTTGCCGCCGTGCTGGTAGGCCTCGGGCATCATCGAGTCCGCGAGCATGGTGAGGATCGCCCCGGCCGCGAACGTGAGAACGAACGCGACGATGTTCTTCGAGGAGTGCTGGAAGAGGCCGTAGCCCGCCATCGAGGCGAGCCCTGAGACCAGGGTGATCCCGACCCACATCCAGAGGATTCGGCTCGTCTTCCAGCCCCCCGTGACGAGACCGCTCGTGGAGGAGATCGACTCGGGCAGGTTGGAGATGAACACGGCGGCCAGGTAGGCGGCGCCCACCTTGCCTCCTTCGAAGATCGTCAGGCCGATCACCATGGACTCGGGGATCCCGTCGAGGACGGATCCGAGCACGATGGCGAGCGCGGAACCATCCTTCTGGGCGCCGGTCGGGTCCTTGCGCTTGCCGCCGCCGGAGCGGTCGATGAGCCAGTCTCCGCCGAAGAACACCGCGCAGCCGGCGAAGATGCCTACATAGATGGGCCAGTTAGCGGGTGCGGTCTTCTCTGCTTCCTCGACGAGATCGAACGCGACCGCGCTGATCAGCACGCCCGCGCCGAAGGCCATGATCATCCCGATCCAGCGCGTGCTGATATGGAAGAGGAGCGCGAGGATCGCGCCGATCACGAGCGTGGACGCAGCCAGGGTTCCCCAGCCGAATGACGCCCACATCAGTAGCTCACGGGTCTCATCAGTGCGCCGACGCTAGGGCAGCGGCGATCGAAGGCGCATCGGCCGAAATGGCTGAACTCGCCCGGCCTTCTTCGCCGGCGAACGGCGACCGGAAGTTCGGCCTATTTGGCCGATGAGAGGTCGGCCACTGCAGGCATAGCCTGCGGGCGAGCTTCCTTGTCCTCACGAACCCACACGTCGAACGGTCATCTGAGCCGTGCCTCGACCACGTCCCATGATGGGCGTGTAGATCCACACGTATGGGCGGCGCCGGGGCCATCTGGGATTCGCCGCTACGTGCCGATCCTCACCTGGCTCCCGGCGTACGACCGGAGTTTCCTGCGCTTCGACGTGATCGCTGGCGCGACCGTGTGGGGCTTGCTGGTGCCGGAGTCGATCGCGTATGCCGGGCTGGCGGGTCTGCCGCCCGAGGCGGGCCTCTACACGCTGCTGGCCACGCTCGCCGCCTACGCGATCTTCGGGACGAGCCGGCATTTGGTCGCGGCCGCGACCTCGGCGGCGGCGGTGCTGATCGCGTCGGGGGTGGCTGCTGTCGACCCTGCCGGCGCGGCGGAGTACGCGGCGGCCGGCGCGGCGATCGTCCTCTTCTGCGGGGGTCTGTTCCTGCTCGCAGGCATGCTGCGGCTGGGGTTCGTCGCCCAGTTCCTGTCGCTGCCGGTGATGGCCGGCTTCGTGTTCGGGCTGGCGATCTTCGTGACGGTGAAGCAGTTGCCGAAGCTGTTTGGGATCGAGGGTGGATCAGGGGACACGATCCGCCAGTTCGCCCACGTTCTCACGAATCTCGGCGACACGAACGGGGCGACGCTTGCCGTCGGGGTGGCTGCGCTCGCGCTCCTGTTCGGGCTCGCGCGCTTTGCGCCGAAGGCGCCCGGCGGGCTGGTGGCACTCGTGCTCGGGATCGTGATCAGCGGCGCCCTCGGCCTGTCGCACCACGGAGTCAAGATCGTCGGGGACGTGCCCAGCGGGCTGCCGTCGCTCGGCATCCCGCATATCCAGGGTGGCGACGTCCTGACGCTGATTGCGGCGGCGGCGGGGATGCTGCTCGTGATCTTCAGCGAGTCGCTCGGCGCCGCTGAGACATTCGCGGCAAAGCACGGGTACGACATCGATCCCAATCAGGAGCTGATCGCACTCGGCGTCGCCAATGTCGGCTCAGGCTTCATGGGCGGGCTGGCCGGCGGGGGCAGCCTTTCGCAGTCAGCCGTGAACGAGGGGGCCGGTGCACGCTCGGAGGTCTCGCCACTCATCGCCACGGCCCTGATCGTGGTCACGGTCCTGTTCCTCACGCCGCTGTTCAAGAACCTGCCCGAGGCGGTGCTGGCGGCGCTGATCATCTTCGCGGTCTCGAGCCTATGGAAGATCAAGGAGTTCAAGGGGTACTACCGGGTGAGTCGGGTCGAGTTCTGGTTGGGCCTCGCGACCATGGCGGGGGTCCTCGTCTTCGACGTGCTGCCCGGCCTCCTGATCGGCGTGGTCGCGATGCTCGTCTACTTCATCTACCAGGCGAGCACGCCGCATGTCGTAACCCTCGGCCGCATCCCCGGCGTGGCCGGCGCCTACGGCAACGTCGGGCGCCACCCCAAATATGAAGCGGTGCCCGATCTGCTCATCCTGCGACTCGACGCGCCGCTCTTCTACGCCAACGCCACCGGCATAAGGGACAGCATCAAGAAGCTCGTCGGCGCCGCCGACCCACTACCCCGCGCGGTGATCGTCGACGCGGGCGTGAACGACTCGCTGGACATCACCAGCGCCGAGATGCTCGGAGGGGTCGTGACCGATCTTCGCTCGGCCGGGATTGATTTCGCTCTCGCCGAGGTACGCCACCCGGTCACCAGCACGGCGCACCGAACCCGGCTCCTCAAGCTCCTCGGCGAGGACCGGGTCTTCGACACGGTCGGAGAGGCTGTCGCCGCGCTCGAGAAGTCGAACAAGACCGCTGCGCGCGACGAGGCTAGTTCGACCCGACCTGGGTCTTGACGCCCCGGCTCTCGCATGCCTCGACCGCCGCGCGTACGGTGGGATACAGATGCTCGGGGCCGATCACGTCCAGCACGCCGGCGTCCTCGAGTTGCTCCTCCATACGCGTCCGAAGGCGTGCCATGACAAGCGTAATCTCGTCGCGCTCCAGGTCCTTCGTGACGTCCATTAGGGCGTCCAGCCCGGTCGCATCGACGTGCGTGATCGCG
This sequence comes from Thermoleophilaceae bacterium, assembly GCA_036555755.1. GTDB lineage: Bacteria > Actinomycetota > Thermoleophilia > Solirubrobacterales > Thermoleophilaceae > JAICJR01. The sequence continues at coordinate 6,690 of DATBKS010000349.1, read as the reverse complement.
TCCGCGTCGAGGACGACCCAGCCGACGGTTGAAGGTGCCGCCCGGATCGCTTCGCGCACGCGCCCCTTGAAGTAGCGCGCGTTCGCGAAGAACAGGCGGTCGTCGAGCCGGTAGACAACGACCCCCGGAGTGACGCTGGCGGAGGGATGCAGCGACACGTCGGCATAGCGCCCGAGGCCAGCGTCCCAGCCGAGGACGGCGTCGTGCGGGCGGGCGCTGCGACGCACGGTGTCGATGATCGACAGCCCGACCGCGACGACAAGAGCCGCCAGAACGCCGAACACGATCACGCAGCCCGTGGTGACGGCGGCGATCGCGACCTCCACCGGATCGATCGCGGCGAGCGAGCGCCAGGCCTGCGGCTCGATCAGCCCGGTGGCCGCGACGACGATCACGGCGCCGAGCACGGCCTTTGGCAGGTACTGCACGGGCTCGGTGAGCAGCAGCAGGATCACGGCCACGGCCGCGGCGGCGAACAGGCCGGCGATCTGAGTGCGCGCTCCCATGTCGTCGTTGACGGCGGTGCGCGAGCCGCTGGCCCCGATCGGGAAGCCCTGGGTGACCCCCGCGGCGGCGCTCGCGGCGCCCAACGCGAGTAGCTCCTGGGACCCGCGCACGCTCTGGTTGTGCTTGCCGGCAAACGACCGCGCGGTGAGGATCTCGTCGGCAAAGCAGACCAGGAAGATGCCGAGCGCCGCGGGCACCAGCTTCACAACATCCGAAAACGAGGGGCTTGGGACCTCGAAGCTGGGCAACCCCGCGGGGACCCGCCCGATCTCCGCAATCCCATGCGCGCCGAAGTCGAGCGCCCACGACAGCGTGATCGCCGCCACGACGACGAGCAGGGCTCCGGGCAGCTTCGGCATGAGCATGCGCAGCGCGAGCAGCGCCGCGATGGACACCGCGCTGACGGCCACGGTCCCGCCGCTGACACTGCCCAGCTTGGTGATGACCTCCCAGAGCTGAGGCAATGGGTCCGTCGCCCTGATCGACAGGCCGAGGAGCTTCCCGAGCTGGCCGACGACGAGCACGAACGCGACGCCGTGGATGTAGCCGACGAGGACGGGCCGCGAGAAGTAGTCGGCGATCCAGCCGAGGCGTAGCACCCACGCCGCGGCGAAGCAGACCGCGACCAGCAGGGCGAGCATGGCCGCCAGCTCGGCCGCGTGGGCGGAGCCGGCGACGGCGAGCGGCACGATGGCGGCCGCGACGAGTGTCGCGATCGAGCCCTCGGGCCCGATGACGAGCTGACGCGAGGAGCCGAGGAACGCGTAGACGACGGCGGGCAACAGCAACGCGTAGAGGCCGTGCACGGGCGACAGGCCCGCTACCTCGGCGAACGCCATCGCCGAGGGGAGCGCAAGCGCCGCGACGGTCAGCCCGGCGACGGCGTCCCTCCTGGCACTCGGGCCACGGTAGCGCGGCACCGATGCGGCGACGGGGATCGCTCGAGTGAGCAGTGGCTCGGCCCGCGCCGCCTTGAACGGGGACTCCTCGTCGTAGGCGGCCCGGGCCTGCGCACGGTCGCTCTCACTCGGATTCATCGCTCGGAGCCGGCTACAGCCAGCCGGATTTCTTGAACCTGCGGTAGAGCACCGCCGACAAGCAGGCCATCACGAACAACAACAACGGGTATCCGAACGACCATCGGAGCTCGGGCATGTGGGCGAAGTTCATCCCGTAGATCCCGGCCAGCACGGTGATGACCGCGAAGATCGCCGCCCACGCGGACATCCGGCGCATGTCGTCGTTCTGCTGCACCCCGATCCGTGACAGGTTCGCGTCGAAGACGCTGGAAAGCAGGTTGTCCAGAGAGTCCACGGAGTCGATGACCCGGGCAAGGTGGTCGGCGACGTCGCGGAAGAAGGGAGCCACCTCCGCAGAGACACCACTGATCTTCGCGTCCGCGAACTGCTGCATCGGGCCCCTCAGGGGACTGACGGCCCGGCGCAGCGTGTTGAGCTCTCGATTGAGCTCGGAGATCCGCTTGGAGGCGTGGATTCGCCCAGGCGAGAACACGGAGACCTCCACCTCGTCCACGTCGTCCTCCAGATGCGAGACGACCCGCTCGTAGACGTCCACGACGCGGTCACAGACGGCATACACGAGGGTGGCGGGACCCTCTTTGAGCACATCGGCGTGGCTTTCCAGCTCGTGGCGCACGCTTTCGAGGTCGAATCCCGCCGCTTGCCGCACGGTGACGACGTAATCCGGGCCCATGAACAGCGCGACCTGGCCGCTCTTGACGGTGTCCGACTCCTTGACGTACCACAGGGTCCTGAGCACCAGGAACACCATGTCGCCGTACTTCTCGAGCTTCGGCCGTTGGACGGGATGCAGTGAGTCCTCGACCGCCAGCCGGTGCAGGCCGAAGATCCCGGCTACCCGGGACATCTCGGCCTCGTCAGGCTCGTGCAGGCCGACGGACACGAAGTCGCCGGGCTGCCCGGACTTGACCGCCTTGCGGATCCCCTCCAGGTCGTCGGGCTTGACGTCGACGTGGAGCCTGCTGCCGTCGCGGTACACCGCGCTGTTGGCGATCATGACTACACCGCGGCGGTCCTGGGCCTGCCGTGGCAGTGCTTCCACTTGCGCCCACTGCCGCAGGTACACGGCTCGTTGCGTCCGCGGTCGGCGTCGCGCGAGGCGTACCAGCCTCCGATCTCCGACGGCGCCCGGCCCTGTTGCAGCAGCTCGCACATGATCCGCATCGGCTCGTCGATGTGGTGGAAGAACAGCTTGTAGCCGGGGCAGAGGTAGTTCAGCCCAGCCTCGCCGTCGGGCGTGGGGATGAAGCGGTCCTTCGGGCAGCCGCCGTGGCAGGCGAAGCGCACGTCGCAGTCCAGGCAGTACTGCGGGAGGGTTTCGCGCTTGTCGAGGCCGAACTGGCGCTGGCGCGGGGAGGCGACCATGTCGATCATGTCGTGCTCGGCGATGTTTCCGAGCAGGTAGCCCGGCTCGACGAAGTGGTCGCAGGAGTACAGGTCGCCGTTGTGCTCGAGCGCCAGCGCGTTGCCGCACGTCTCGCAGTGGATGCACAGGCTCGGGGGCTCGCCGTACCAGTTGGCCAGCGCCACATCGAACATCTGCACGTACACCTCGCCGACGTCGCGGCGAACCCACTCCTCGAAGACGTCGATCAGGAACTGCCCGTACCCCTCCCCCGAGATCGAGCGCGCGGTGACGACGTCGCCCTCCTGCACGTAGAGCGGCCGGTCGCGCCAAGAGGACCACGGCACGGTCCCATCCTCGTTCGCATCAGGCACGCGCTCGATGATCGGGATGAACTGCACGAACCGCGCGCCGCAGTCATCGCGCAGGAAGCAGTAGACCTCGCGTCCGCGGTTGGCGTTGGCAGCGTGGATGGTCGTCAGGGCGTTCCAGTCGACCTCAGCGGCGTTCAGCGCGTCCAGCCCGCGCATCACCTGATCGAAGGTGCCCCGGCCGCCGCGCGTCACGCGGTAGGTGTCGTGGATGTCGCGCGGCCCATCGATCGAGATCCCGACGAGGAACCCATATTCCTTGAAGAACGCGGCCCACTCCGCATCGAGCTTCGTCCCGTTCGTCTGGATCGTGTGCAGTGCGCGCTGGCCAGGCCGCAGGTACTTCTCTGTGATCTCCACCGACCGCCGGAAGAAGTCGAGGCCCATCAGGGTCGGCTCACCACCCTGCCAGGCGATCGTCACCTCAGGCACACGCGAGTGCGCTTCGATCAGCTGGCGCAGGTACAGCTCGAGCGTCTCGTCGGTCATCCGGAAACGGCTGTCCGGATAGAGCATCTCCTTCGACAGGAAGAAGCAGTAGTCGCAGTCCAGGTTGCACTGCGCACCCGTCGGCTTGGCCAGCAGATGGAACGCCGCGGGAGCCCCGGACAAGACCTCCGAGGCCGCCGGCTGATCCGCAGCCATGCTCATCCCTCAGAACCGCCGCCGCGTGCGCCGCCGCTCGCGCCTGCGGACGCCGCACACCGAGACGGGCGACAGCGGCCGGCCGAACGGGTCTATGAACAGCGTGACGGGCCCCGAGTGAGCCGGCAGCGTTCCCTCGAGCACCTCGATCGAGTAGCTGAGATCGCCGGCGCCGTCGAGGTTCGGCTCCTTGAGCACGACCACCACGTCCTCGGGAACGTCGTCGCCTGGCTCGAGGAACGAGAGCACCGCGTTGGGCGGATCGGACTCGAAGCTGTTGTCACCGATCGCCCACAGGTCGACGAAGTCGGCTGTCGCCATGTGCCCGACCACCCGCTGCGGCCGGTCGGAGAAGTACAGGGTCGACGGCGTGACCCCCTGCAACGTGAGGGTCCCGCCTGCACTGTCGATGCCCTGCGCGGTCTGCACGAACATCGACTCCTCGGTCTCGAGCTGCTCGGCCAATATGTCGGTCATCGCTCCACCTCCAAATCAAGGTTGGTGCGGGCGGCGCAGAGCCGTCGCTGCGCCGCCCACAGCAGGGTTGGTCAGTCGCGCGCGAACGCGGCCGCGACTTCCTTCTCGCGATCGCGGAACGGCTCACCGGAGACGTTGACGATCACCTTGTGGATCGTCCCGCCGACGAACGGCCACGGCGCGTCGCCGGGGTAGTCGTCGGTGACCGGCTCGCCACCGTCGCGGCCGATGTTCAGACCCTCGCCGGCGAGCGAGAACTTGCCCGGCTGGGTCTTGATCTTTGCCTCACCGACCTTCTCCTTGTTGAAGTAGAGGCTCAGCGTGCCCGTGGTCGGCGTCCCGTCGCCCTGCTTCTCGAACGACGCCGAGAGGCGAACGTCACCGGTCGGGATCGGCCTGTCGGACTCGACGTACTGGTCCTCCATGCCGACGTAGTTGTAGTCGTACTTCAGCTTGCCGTCCTTGACGTACAGGGCGTGCCCGCCGAAGCGGCACCCGTGCGCGAACAGCACCCCGCCGGCGTCCTTGGTGTCGATCGTGACATCGGCGGCGATGCCGTAGGAGCGGTTGCGGACGTTGACCGCGGCCGACTCGGGCACCTCCGCGCACCCTGGGTAGTAGACGTACTGGTCGCGCGGCTTGGACAGCTGCGGCCGCTCGGTGTTGAGGATGTCGATCGCCGTCCGCGACTCGAGCGGGAGCGCGTTGTACTTGCCCGCCTCCGACCACCACAGAGCGACCAGCTCCTGCAGCTTGTCAGGGTGCTTGTCGGCCAGGTCGTGGCACTCGCTCGGGTCGGTCTCGGTGTTGAACAGCTCCCAGCGCTGCGTGGCGAACTCACCCCACCCGTCCGGCGTGGCAGGCGTCACCGACGCCGCCTTCCAGCCGTCGTGGTAGATGCCGCGCGTGCTGAGCATGGAGTAGAACTGCGTCTGGCGGCCCGGCGCCTTCTCGTCGTCGAAGGTCGCCCTGAAGCTCTCGCCCTCGAGCGGGATCTGCGTGGCGCCCCGGTAGACCTCCGGCATCTCGACTCCCAGGCAGTCATAGATGGTCGGCACGATGTCGATCGCGTGCTGGTACTGGTGGCGGATGCCCGCCTTCTTGATCTTGGCCGGCCAGGAGACGATCATCGGGTCGGCCGTGCCACCCTGGTAGTTCGAGTAGCGCTTCCACATCTTGTTGGGCGTGTTGAGAGCCCAGGCCCAGCCGGTCGGGTAGTGGTTGTACGTCTTCGTGCTGCCGAGCACGTCGAGGTACTTGATGTTGTCCTCGATGGTGTCCGGGATGGCGTTGAAGAACTTGTTCTCGTTGACCGACCCGTTCGGGCCACCCTCCCCCGAGGCCCCGTTGTCCGACACCAGGACGACCAGCGTGTTCTCGAGCTGCCCCGAGTCCTCGAGGTAGTCGAGCATCCGGCCGAGCTGAGCGTCGGCATGGCTGACGAACCCGGCGTAGACCTCCGCCATCCGAGAGAACAGCTTCTTCTCGTCGTCGGAGAGGGAAGCCCACGGCCGCACGACGTCGAGTGCAGGCCAATCCTGTCCCTTGGGGCCCTTCAGATCCGTGTACGGATTGATCGGCGAGAGCTCGGCGTCCTTAGCGACGATGCCCAGCTTCTTCTGCTTGTCGAAGATGGACTCGCGGATGGCCTCGTAGCCCATGTCGAACTTGCCCTTGTACTTGTCCGCCCACTCCTTCGGCGCGTGGTGCGGCGCGTGGCCGGCACCGAACGCGTAGTACAGGAAGAACGGCTTGTCCGGAGCGATCGCCTTCATGTCACGGATGTACGACAGCGCCTTGTCCGTGATGTCGACGGAGAGGTGGTAGCCCTCCTCCGGCGTCTTCGGAGGATCGACCGTGTGGTTGTCGTGGATCAGATCGGGATACCACTGGTTCGTCTCGGCGCCGATGAACCCGTACCAGCGATCGAAGCCGCGCCCGGACGGCCAGCCCAGCCGTCTCGAGGCCAGGTTCTCCTCGTCCTCGGCGCACAGGTGCCACTTGCCGACCATGAACGTGCTCCAGCCCCGCTCGCCCAGGATCTCGGGGGCCATCGCGCACTCCAGCGGGATGTGCCCGCTCGCGTTCGGGAACCCCGACGACGCCTCGGAGATGCACGCCATCCCGTTCGTCGTGTGATTGCGCCCGGTCAGCAGACACGAGCGCGTCGGCGAGCACAGCGCCGTCGTGTGGAAGTTCGTGTACAGCAGGCCCCTGTCGGCGATCCGCTTGATGTTCGGCACCTCGATCGGACCGCCGTAGGGCTCCAGCGCCGAGAAGCCGACGTCGTCAAGGACGATGTACA
>DATBKS010000348.1:0-6240 GCA_036555755.1 Thermoleophilaceae bacterium | reverse complement strand
CCGTACTTCGCCAGCACGTCCTCCATGTCGAGTCTCGCGTACCAGACCTCGAGGTTGTTCATCGAGGCGAACTGGCGGATGCTCGTCCGGTACTCGTTGACCGTGTCGAGCACGGCCTTCTCCTGCGCCTTGACGTTGAAGCCGTTGTCGATCGCCGCGATCAACATGCTGGTGGCGAGCCGCTTGACGTCCCACTCCCACGGCCCCGGCAGCGTCTCGTCGAAGTCGTTGACGTCGAACATGAGCCGGCGCTCGGGCGAGGCGAACACTCCGAAGTTCGACAGGTGGGCGTCGCCGCAGCATTGGACGGTCAAGCCCGAGCGCGGAGTGGCCGAGAGGTCGTGCGACATGATCATCGCCGCGCCGCGGTAGAAGGTGAACGGCGAGACCAGCATGCGCCCGTAGCGGATCGGCACGAGCTCTGGCACGCGCGTCGCGGCCTGGCGCTCGAGCAGCGCGACCGGGTCGTCGCGCGTGCCGACCGGCTCGAAATTCGCGTGCGCCGAGCGCGGCACTTCCGCACGCGCGGCCTTCCCGCGCGCCTCCCGTTCCGCCACCGAGAGGTGGGGAAGCGGCGCCGGCTGCGCGTCGGACGCGGGGCTCTTGGTCGCGGTGGCGATAGGGAGAGCTTCCTCCATCTCGCGAGGCGTTGCATCATCCGTTCGGGATGAATGCGATGCGCGCCAGTATCGGGCGCTCTGGCGATCCTGAATGCAGGGGTCGGGCCTCAGGACGCCTTCATACTGACCAAAAGTCATGGAAATCCTTAACTCTTGAGAGTGAGCCTGTACGCCTGGGTAGGCCATGCTGTATGCAGTGGGAATGGCAAAGCTCGATCAAGCGCGCTTTGAGGTCCTTCCGCTGGGCCGCAGCGAGGAGGAAGCGGCGCAGCTGCGCGACCCCGTCCGGCTGACCGTCACCTGCTCGCCGAAGCACGGACCCGACCGCACGGTCGAGGTCGCAGGCCGCCTGCACGCGCTGGGCCACCCGGTGACCGCGCACATCGCCGCCCGCATGGTGCGCAGCCGTGCGCACCTCGACTCGATTCTCGGCGGCATGGCCGACGCCGGCGTGGACGACCTCTTCCTGATCGGCGGCGACGCCGAACAGCCGCTCGGCGCCTACTCGTCGGCCGTCGAGCTGCTGCCCGTCGTGGCGGAGCACCCGCGGCGCCCTCAGACGATCGGGATCGCCGGCTATCCGGAGGGGCACCCGCTGATCGCAAACGAGATACTGGACAACGCGCTGCGGGAGAAAAGCCATTTTGCGGATTACGTGACGACGCAGATGTGCTTCGAGGCGGATGCCGTGCGGACCTGGGTCGCGCGCCAGCGCGAGCGGGATCTGACCATCCCGGTTCTCGTCGGCATGCCGGGCAAGGTCGCCCGCACCCGGCTGCTCGAGATGTCGGTGCGGATCGGCGTCGGCCCGTCGCTTGCGTTCGTGCGCAAGCAGCGCGGGATCCGTGCCCTGCTGTCGCGGCGCTCAACCGCTGACCGTCTCTACGAGGAGCTGGTCCCGATGCTCGACGACCCCGAGTTGAATATCGCCGGCGTCCACTTCTTCACCTTCAACCAACTTGTCGAGACCTGGCGCTGGCAGCTCGAGAAGCAGGGCGAGTTCCCCCGTAGCTCGCCAGAGGCTGCCGCCCAGGGTCCGTACGTTCCATCCGAGGAGAGGACCGCATGAGCAACCCAAGCAACCTGCAGGAAGTACTGGACCAGGCGGGCAACACCGTCGACCTGCTTCGCAACTCGCAGATCGGCGCCTACATCTATCCCGTCGTTCCGTACGAGTTCACCAACTGGCGCCGCGAGCAGCGCGCCTGGCGCGAGACCGCCGTCCTGTACGACCAGTCGCACCACATGGTCAACCTCTTCCTGAGGGGGCCGGACGCGATCAAGCTGATCTCCGAGACCGGCATCAACAGCGTCGAGAACTTCCCGGTCAACATGGCCAAGCAGTTCGTGCCGACGTCGCCCAGCGGCCACGTGATCGGCGACGGCATTCTCTTCCACCTCGACGACGAGGAGTACGTCTGGGTGGGCCGCGCGCCGGTGGCCAACTGGCTCGAGTACAAGGCCGAGACCGGCGGCTATAACATCGACGTCGAGAAGGACGACCGCTCGCCGTCTCGGCCCTATGGCCACGCGGTGACGCGCAAGTACTGGCGCTTCCAGATCCAGGGGCCGAACGCCTGGCAGGTGATCGAGAAGGTCAACGGCGGCCCGGTCGAGCAGCTCAAGTTCTTCCGCATGGCCGAGATGAACGTCGGCGGCCAGACCGTGCGCACGCTGCGTCACGGCATGGCGGGCGAGCCTGGGCTCGAGCTGTGGGGTCCGTACGAGACCTACGACGAGACGCGCGCGACGATCCTCGAGGCGGGCGCCGAGTTCGGGCTCGAGCCGTGCGGCGCGCGCGCGTATGCGTCGAACACGCTCGAGTCGGGCTGGATCCCGTCGCCGCTGCCCGCCATCTACACGCACGAGGAGCTGCGCGGATACCGCGAGTGGCTGCCCGCTGCGAGCTACGAGGCGAGCAACGCGCTCGCCGGCAGCTTCGTCTCGGACGACATCGAGGACTACTACCTGACGCCGTTCGAGCTCGGCTACGGCCACATGGTCAAGTTCGATCACGACTTCATGGGCCGCGACGCGCTCGAGCAGATCGACCCGGAGACGCAGCGCAGGAAGGTCACGCTCGCGTGGGAGGAGGACGACGTCGCGAAGATCTACGACGCGATGTTCGATCGCGATGCGGTCGGCTACCAGTTCTTCGACCTCCCGATCGCCAACTACGGCGCGTCGAACTTCGACTCGGTCCTGGATTCCGACGGGAACGTCATCGGCTACTCGATGTTCAGCGGCTACAGCGCCAACGAGAAGCGCGCGCTGTCACTCGCCACGATCGACCCGGAGGTCGAGCTCGGGGCCGAGGTGACGGTGGTCTGGGGCGAGCCGGACGGCGGCACGCGCAAGACCACGGTCGACCCACACGAGCAGCTCAACGTGCGGGCGACTGTGAGCCCGGTGCCGTACTCCGAGGACGCCCGGGTGGCGTACGCCGAGGGCTGGCGCACGACTGGCGGTCGTTAGTCGGATGCTCGAGCTGCGCTCCTGGTCGACCCTCGAGAGCCACCCGTTCATCCGCCGCTGGCTGGACGGCGAGCTGACCGCGGACGAGCTGCAGGCCTTCGCGGCCGAGCACTACCACGCGGTCCTGGCGCTCGAGCAAGCGGCCCGGCGCGCGGCTCGGCTGAGCGACGGGCTGCTCGCAGATGAGCTCCGCCGCTACGCGGACGAGCAGGCCGAGGCGCTAGGCCTGCTCTGCCGGTTCGCGACGGCGACCGGCTGGGGCCAGGCCTGGTATTTCGCCGAGGACCCGCTGCCGGAGACCGTGGCCTGCGCCCGCGCGCTGTCCGGCGAGGGCGAGGAGCGCGAGCTCGCGCTGCACCTGGTCACGATCCACACGGTCGAGTCGGCGCTCGCCGAGCTCGCCCCGCTCCAGCTGGCCACGCTGATCGCGGGCTACGGCTTCGACGACGCCGCGATCGCCTACTTCGAGTCGCGCGCGCTGCGCTCGGCCGACGACGCCTCCACCGCGGAGGCGGGGCTCACCAGCCTGCTGCCGGTCAGCGAGTCCGCGGCGCTACGCGATCACGCCGAGGCGACGTACGCGTCATACGTGGGGCTGCTCGACGGGGTGAACCGCATGTGGTCGCCTACCGGGCCTTCCAGCAGCACCTTGCGGTCGCGCAGGTAGTCCATGTTCAGCTCCCACGGCGGCACCGAGCCCTGCTTGGGGAAGTGCTCCATCGCGCGCAGCACGTAGCCGGCGCTGAAGTCGAGCAGCGGCCGCGTGGACTCCGCGGCCGGCGCGTCGGGGACGCAGTAGGCGTAGCCGCGCTCGTCCATCAGCGACAGGAGCCGGCAGAAGTGCTGGCAGATCAGGTCGACCTTCAGCGTCCACGACGCGTTGATGTAGCCGAGCGCGTAGAGGAAGTTCGGCATGCCCGAGAGCATCATCCCCTTGTAGGTGAACGTGTCGGGGAGCTTGATCTCCTCGCCGTCCACGCTGTAGTTGATGCCGGCGAGCGGCACCAGCTCGAGCCCGGTGGCCGTGACGATGATGTCCGCTTCGAGCTCCTCGCCGGACACGGTGCGGATGCCTGTCTCCGTGAATGTCTCGATCTTGTCGGTGACGATCGACGCGTCGCCTGAGCTGAGGGCGTTGAAGAGATCGCCGTCGGGGACCAGGCACAGGCGCTGGTCCCACACGTTGTAGGGCGGGTTGAAGTGGGTGTCGACGTCGTAGCCCTCGGGCAGCGCGCGGACCGTGCCCGCCCGGATCAGCTTGCGCAGTGCGCCAGGGTAGCGGCGCGAGGTGTTGTAGATGAGCCGGCCGATCCACACGTTCTTGCGCTTCGTGATCCGGTGCGCGCGCACCGGGCCGAGCAAGCGCTTGAACAGCTCGGCGATCGGGTCGACAGCCGGAATCGAGATCACGTAGGAAGGGGTGCGCTGGAGCATCGTCACGTGCGCCGCGCGCTCGGCGATTGCGGGAACGATCGTCATCGCCGTTGCGCCGCTGCCGATCACCACGACGCGCTTGCCCTCGTAGTCGAGATCCTCGGGCCAGAACTGCGGATGCACGAGCTGCCCGCCGAAGTTGTCGACGCCCGGTAGCTCCGGCACGTAGGCGCGGTCGTAGCGGTAGTAGCCGCCCGCGCAGAAGAACCAGGTGGCTGTGAAGCGCACCGGCTCGGCGTCCGGCCCGCGCTCGGCGGTCACCGTCCAGCAGCGGTCCTCGCTCGACCAGCTCGCATCGGTCACCTTGTGGCCGAGGCGGATGTGGTCCGGCACGCCGTACTCCGCCGCGGCCTCCTGGATGTAGCGAAGGATCGACGGCGCGTCGGCGATCGCCTTCTTGTCAATCCACGGCTTGAAGGCGTAACAGAAGGTGTGGAGGTCCGAGTCCGAGCGGATGCCGGGGTAGCGGAAAAGGTCCCAGGTGCCGCCGAGCGCCTCGCGCCCCTCGAGGATCAGGTAGCTCTTCTCGGGGTGCTTACGGGTGAGGTGCGCGGCCGCTCCGATGCCCGAGATTCCGGCGCCGATGATGAGAACGTCGACGTGCTGGCCGTTGTCCGGTTGCCCGTCCATGTGGCCAACGCTACCTGACGGGGGCGTCACTTTGCTAGGCCGGCATTCCGGCGGCGCCGCTGTGTGCGGCTTCGCACGCCCGCTTACCGCCGCTGGGGGTTAGGTTGCCCACGTGATGCGAGTCGGCCTTCTGCTGGCAGTTGTTGCGGCGTTTGTGTTGAGCGTTTCGCTGACCGTCAGCGATGCCGGTGCCAAGCGCCACTCCTGCAAGGCGGTCTCCGTTCACTTCTCCGGCTCGGGCACCTTCAAGTACCCGGTCAAGGTGCTGAAGGGCAGCGTGAGCTGCGGCACCGCGCGCACGACGCTGAAGCACTTCATCGCGAAGGGCAGCGCACCGCGCGGCTGGACCTGCTTCCGCGGACACGGCCAGGACGCCTGGGCCGCCACCTGCGCGACCGGCAGCGCGGCGCACCCACGCAAGGAAATTCGGGCTTACAACCCGTAGCTGCATTAGGCTGGACCGCAAGTCAACGCGGGGTTACTGGTCCCCCAGTTGCGCAAGAGGAGCGACTGTGGGACAGCCAACGACAGCGACGACCAGCGACGGCGTCACCATCGGCCAGACGCCGCTCGTCGAGCGCGAGCGTGAGCTCGAGACCTTCGACGACCTCCTGAGCCGCGGCCAAAGCGGGCCCGGGCTCGTGCTGATCGAGGGACCCGCCGGGATCGGCAAGACCCGGCTCATGGACGAGCTGATCAGGCGCGCGGGACAGACCGGCATGCGCGTACTCGCGGGCCGCGGCGGCCATCTCGAGCGAGACTTCCCGTTCGGCGTCGTGCGCCAGCTGTTCGAGCCCGCGCTGGTCGACGCGGGCGAGCGCGAGCGGCTCCTGGCCGGCGCGGCCGCGCCCGCCGCTCCGATCTTCGAGGCGTTCGTTCCGGCCGGTCCGGCAGCGGGCGACGGATCGTTCGCCGCACTTCACGGCCTCTACTGGCTCGCTGCGAACATCGCGGAGGAGGGGCCGCTGTTGCTCGTGGTCGACGACGTCCACTGGTGCGACCCGCCGTCGCTGCGCTACCTGGCCTACGTCGCGCGCCGTCTCGGGGGATCCGGGATCGTGCTTGCGCTGAGCCTCCGCAC
>DATBKS010000347.1:0-13563 GCA_036555755.1 Thermoleophilaceae bacterium | reverse complement strand
GAGAAGTTGGCGTGGCTCTCGGTCACGTCGAGGCCGCGCTCCTCGAGCTCGTCCTGCACGAACACGCGCTCGATCGCCGTGCGCTCCACGCGGCGCGCCACCTCGTCCTGGTGCGCGAGAGCCTCGGTAGCCGCCGCCTGGGCGAGCATGTTCACGAAGAACGGCTGGCGCACCCGGTCCACGCCGATGCGGAAGTCCTCCGAGCAGAGCCCGTAGCCCACCCGCAGCCCGCACAGCCCGTAGACCTTCGAGAATGTCCGCAGCAGCACCAGGTTGGGGTGCTTCTTGAGCAGCGGCAGCGACTCGTCGGGGTCCTGCATGGTCGAGAACTCGACGTAGGCCTCGTCGAGTATCACGGCCACGTGCCGCGGCACGCCCGCGACGAACTCGTCGATCGCCTCGATCGGCAGCGCCGTGGCGCTCGGGTTGTTGGGGTTGCAGACGAGCACGATGCGCGTGGCGGCGGTGACCTCCTTCGCCATCGCGTCGAGGTCGTGCCGGCCCTCGTCGTCCAGCGGCACGGTGACCGCTCGCGCGCCCGTCATCGCGGACAGGTGCGGGTACATCGAGAACGACGGCCACGCGTAGACGATCTCCGCGCCCGGCTCGAGCATCGCCTCCGCGGCAGCGAGCAGGATGTCGCATGAGCCGTTGCCGAGCGCGATGCCGGACACCGGCACCCCGGTGCGGTCCGAGATCGCATGGCGCAGCTTCGACCCCGTCGGGTCCGGGTAGCGGTTGAGGTCGCCGAGCGTGGCCTCCACCGCCTCCAGCACGGCCGGGTGCGGCGCCCACGGCGTCTCGTTGGACGCGAGCTTCACCAGCTCGCCGTCGAACTTGTAGGTCTCGGCCGCCGGGTAGAACGGGATCGAGAGCGCACGCTGCGTGAACTCGAGGCTCATTGCGCCCCCTGGAGGTCCTGGCGGAGCGTCACGGCCTCGCGCAGGTAGACGTGCTGCGGCTCGACATCCTCAGACGGATAGCAGTGCAGCATCAGGCGGATGACCCGCGGGAGCGCGCCCGGCACGGGGATCTCTCGCGCACACAGGAGCGGCACTTGGCTGAGGCCGATCCGGCGCGCGGCCACCGCCGGGAACTCGGCGTCGAGGTCCTCGGTGCAGGTGAAGATGCAGCTCACGAGATCCTCCGGCTTGAGCCGGTTGCGCCCGAGAACCTCGGTCACCAGCTCCTCGGTGGCCTCGAGGATCGCGTCGGCCTCGTTCGCGTGGACAGTTGTTGCGCCTCTGAGGGCTCGCAGTTTCAAGGTTCGCCATTGTGACGGAGCGGCCAGGCATCGCGCATGCGCGGCTCAAGTTCGAATTGCTGGGAGCCGATATTGCCATGCGCTTTTTGTGGCGCACCAAACCCAACCCTCAAGTGGGGAACAACGGTCAAAGGATGGCCACTGTGGACGAGAACAACGGCTTCGACGCTCAGGCGCTCGCTGTCGCGGAGCACATGATCGTTCTCGAGCTGAGCCTCGATGAGGCGAACGCTCTTCGTGCATGGCTGCTGAAGCCCGCGGCTGACGGCAGCACCGCGCTCGACGAGGCCCTCGTGAACACGTCGCTGAAGAAGCTGGCCGGTTCGATCGACAAGATCGAGGCCGTCAGCAACATCCGGCGCGAACTCGAGGAAGCGGGCTTCGACACCACCGGTATGGAAGACGAGCAGCTCGTGGAGCTGGGCCGGAAGATCGGCCAGGCTTCGAGCCGCAGTCTTCGCTAAATCGCACAGCCGTATTAGCGCTTTGGAGAGGCGCCTGGCTAGCATCGCCTGATGCCCAGACTCGCGCTTCTCCTCAGCCTGCCCGTAATCGCCCTCGCCGGAATCGTCTCTCCGGCCGCCGCGAAGGTCCGCACCGGACCATCCGGCACCGCCTTCTACAAGCCGCCGCACAAGCTGCCCGGCAAGACGCACGGCGACCCGATCTGGGTCCGCTCGCTGCGCGGCAAGGCGGCTCTGAAGCCGGCATCGATGAACCAGCTGATCCTCTACCGCTCGGTCGACGCGAGCGGCAAGGCGGTCGCCGTGTCCGGCACGATCACGCTGCCCAAGGGCAAGCCTCCGAAGAGCGGCTGGCCGGTACTCACGTGGGCCCACGGGACCACCGGCATCGCCGACATCTGCGCGCCCTCGCGCGACGGCGGTTCGCTGCTCAGCTCGTACGTCTATCCCGAGCTGGCCAAGTGGCTGAAGGCGCACTACGCGGTCGTGCGCACCGACTACCAGGGGCTCGGCACGCCGGGCACTCATGGCTACCTCGTCGGCCTCGACGAGGGCCGCAGTGTGCTCGACATCGTGCGCGCGGCGCGCAAGGCCGACCCGTCGATCGGCAAGCGCGTGATCATCGGCGGCCACTCGCAGGGCGGGCACGCCGCGCTCTGGGCCGCGGCACTCGCGCCCAAGTGGACGCCCGACCTCGACGTGCGCGGCACCGAGGCGTTCGCGCCCGCATCGCACATCGAGGACCAGGCGAAGGTGATCGCCACTCTCACGACGCCGAGCGGCATCTCCGGGCTTGCGGCTCTGATTCTGCGGGGCGTCGACACCGCGAACCCCAGCCTGCACCTGTCGACGTCCGTGCTCAGCGCTCAGGGCGCGGCGCTCTACCCCGAGACGCTCAGCGAGTGCCTGCCGGCGCTCGACCAGGCGAACTCGTTCGGCGGACTCGCCCCGGCGCAGATCTTCAACACGAACGCGGACCTCGGCCCGACCGAGACCGCGCTCGGCAAGAGCGACCCCGAGCACCTAAGGATCAAGACGCCGCTGTTCATCGCTCAGGGGAGCGCGGATACGACCGTGTTCCCGGCGTTCACGAATCAGCTCGAGCAGCAGCTGACGGCCAACGGCGCGAAGATCGCCCCCAAGACCTACGACGGCGTGACGCACGCGAACATCGTCAGCGCGGCGGACAAGGACGGCCTCGCGTTCGCGCGCAAGGAACTGCGGAAGCGCTAGCCGGCGGCGGCCTTGCGTAGCCGCTCCACCTCGGCCGGCGTGAGGCGCCGAAACTCGCCCTCCGGTAGCCGCTCCAGACGGAGCGGCCCGAAGGCGATGCGCTCGAGGGCGGTCACGCGGTGGCCGATCGCCTCGCACATCCGCCGCACCTGGCGCTTGCGACCCTCGCGGATCGTGATCTCGAGCAGCCCGGGCTCGATCTCGCGCGCGCCAGCGGGTGTGGTAAGGCCGTCTTCCAGCTCGACGCCCTCGCGCAGCATGCGCAGCTCGGTCTCGGAGATCTCGGGCGGATCGACGCTCACGCGGTAGGTCTTCTCGACCTCAAAGCTCGGGTGGGTGAGCTTGTTGGCGAGATCGCCGTCGTTGGTGAGCAGGATCAGGCCGGTGGTGTCGGCGTCGAGCCGGCCGACTGGATAGAGCCTGCGCTCGCTCGGCACGAACTCGACGACGGTGCGCCGCCCGTGCGTGTCCTTGGCCGTCGACACGACACCCGCCGGCTTGTGCAGCACATACACCTCCCGCGGCTCCGGCGCCAAGGCCTCGCCGTCGAGCGCCACACCGCTCGACTCGTCCACATCGCGCGCCGGATCCCGCACGACCTCGCCACCGACCGTCACGCGTCCGGCGGCGATCAGCTTCTCGGCGGCGCGCCGAGAGGCGGCGCCGGAATGCGCGAGATATCGAGCTAGACGCAAACCAAGAACTAAGAACTAAGAACTCTCAGCACCGTTGCCGTGATCGGCCGGTGCTGCGACAGTTTGCGCTGGCGCAGCGGGCATCAGTACCTCTTCCCGGCTGTAATGCCCAACCGCATCGAACCAGCGCTTGGCGTGCAGCCCCACCCGCAGGTCGCACTCGGCGACGATCATGCCCTCTGCGTCGTAGAGCGGCCCGGCGATCACCTCGCCCTCATCCGGCTCCACGATCACCGCACCGCCGCGGCCGATCACGTCGCGGTCGGGCAGCTCGACCGGGAAGTCGTTGGGGAACGCCGACACCGGGATGTACTGCGGCGCGCCGACCACGAAGGCGCCCGACTCGACCGCGATGTGGCGCATGTTGGCGATCCAGACATCGGAGTCATCGGCCGTGGGCGCCACCCAGATCTGCGGGCCGCCGCGGTACATCGCGTAACGCGCGAGCGGCATCCGGTTCTCCCAGCAGATCAGCCCGCCGACGCGTCCCACGGGAGTCTCCGTCACCTGCAGGTCGTCGCCCTTGCCAACGCCGTGGAAGAGCTTCTCGTGGTGAGTCGGCATCAGCTTGCGGTGCTTCCACAAAAGGCCCTGCGGGCCGATCAGCAGCAGCGTGTTGTAGAGCGACCCGGGCCGGTCGCTCTCGCGCTCGTTCACCCCGATCGCGCAGTGGATCGAGTGCTCCCGGCAGGCATCAGCGAGCCGGTCGACGAGCGGCCCCGGCACGTCGACGGAGCTCTCCCACATCCGCTCCCACAGCTCGTCGAAGCCGCCGAAGCTCGCCGCCTTGCGCGCCCATGAGTTGGACGGGTAAAGCGAGACGAACGTCTCCGGCAGCACGGCCAGCTGGACCTTCTGCTCCGCCGCCTCGCCGAGCAGCTTGACCGCCTTGTCCACGGTCGCCTCGGCGTCGAGAATTACCGGCGTGGCCTGGATGGCGGCCACACGAACGGTGTCGAAGCGGGTCACGAATCGAGCATAACCGGGCGCCGGTACTCCAGCAGCGCCAGGTCGAGCTCCGCCGCGTAGTGCTCGCCGCCGGTCTCGCACCAGCCCTCGCGGGCGTAGAAGGCGCGGGCGCGGGCGTTGCCGGCCGGGGTCCAAAGGCGGATCGCTTCGCAGCCGCGTCGCCGCGCCTCGCCAACTGCGGCGTCATGCAGGCGCTTGGCAACGCCCTTCCCCCACCAGGCCGGCCTCACGAACAAATGCCAGATGTGGGCGAGCCCCGGGATCGGCCGCGGGTCGTTCCCGGTCGTAACCGCATCGCGCAGCACGACGTACCCGACCGCCTCGCCCCCGGACTCCTCGAAGCGGCACCAGTAGTCCGGCAACGCGAGCCGCTCGGCGAGCAGCGCCGCCTCATGCTCGCCCGGCACACCGGGCGGATTCCAGTTCTCGGGCGTCCATTCGCGATAGGTCTCGAACGCGTCGAGTGTCACCGCAGCGAGAGCAGCCGCATCCTGCGGCTCTCCTACTCTCTGGTCTGGCGGCTGGCGTGCGTCCATGCGAACCGATGCTGCCAGAAAGAACTCGGCCGAATCGCCCGCTCCCACCCGGACGATCGACCGTTTCCACTCGGCGGAGTAATACCCCCACTAAAACGCTTTTATGCCTACCGCTGCCACACTTTTTTCGCGATGGATTTGAAGCTGCTCGAAAGCACTCTCGCCGCTGGCGGCGAGCCGCGTTTCCGCGCCGATCAGGTGTGGGAGTGGACCGCGCGCGGCGCCGGCTCGTATGACGAGATGACCAATCTGCCGGAGGCGCTGCGCGCCCAGCTCGGCGACGACCTGCCCTTCTCGACGCTCGAGCTCGTTGACGAGGCGCTGGCCAGCGACGGCACCGAGAAGGCGCTCTTCCGGACCGAGGACGGCCGCCCCGTGGAGGCCGTGCTCATGCGCTACCGCGACGGCCGGCGCTCGCTCTGCCTGTCGAGCCAGTCGGGCTGCCCGCTCACCTGCACCTTCTGCGCCACCGGCCGGATGAAGTTCGGCCGCAACCTCACCGCCTCGGAGATCCTCGACCAGGCGCTCCACTTCCGCCGCAAGGAGGAGGTCAACCACGCCGTGTTCATGGGGATGGGCGAGCCGATGCTCAACGTGGACAACGTCCTCGCCGCCTGCGAGCGACTGCCGGACATCGGGATCACGCCGCGGCGCACGGCGGTCTCGACCGTCGGCTGGATCCCCGGTATCGAGCGGATGACGAACGACGGGCCGCCGGTGCGGCTCGCGCTCTCCCTACACGCCGCCGACGAGTCGCTGCGCTCCGAGCTGATGCCCGTGAACGATCGCTACCCGCTGCCCGAGGTGCTCGAGGCCTGCCTGCGCTGGCACGAGGCCCGCAAGCACCAGATCTTCGTCGAGTACCTGATGCTCGACGGCGTGAACGACCGCTACGAGCAGGCGCTGCAGCTCGCCGAGCTGCTCGAGCCGAAGGCGGCGTTCAAGGTCAACCTGATCCCGTACAACCCCACCGACGCGAGCTACGACGGCTCAACGCGCGGCGCTATCGACGCTTTCCGCACGACGCTCGAGGAACACGGGCTGCGGGCCACAGTCAGGCTCACACGCGGCCGCGACATCGACGCGGCGTGCGGCCAGCTCGCGGCGCGGAACGCGTAGCCGCCCGCCCGCGGCGAGCCACGAGCCAGCGAGGATGAGCGCCAGCCCGGCGAAGGTTCCCGCGCTCACGCCCTCGTCAAGGAACACCACGCCGTAGACGAGCGCGAACGCGGGCGACACGTAGGCCACGAGCGACATCCTCGCGGCGCCCATCGCCGCCACAAGCACGTTGACGAGCACGAACGCGAGCCCGGTGCCGACCACGCCGAGCGCGATCACGGCGGCGAGCGGTCCGGCGCCGGGAGCGCCGGACGGCGCAGTGATGATGGCCGCCGGCAGCAGCAGGATCGCCGCGGTGAGCGTGGTGCCGGCCACGAGGCCCACCGGGTCGGCATCGTGGAAGCGCTTCTTGATGAACAGCCCCGCGCACGCATAGCCGAGCGCCGCGAACACCACCATCAGGCCGCCGAGCACAGCCTGCGAGTCGCCGCCCAGGTCGACGCCCAGCAGCAGTGCCACACCGACGATGCCGATCAGCACACCGGCGAGGCTCCAGCCGTAGGAAGCCTCGTCGGGCGCGACGAGCGGGGCGATGATCGCGATCCAGATCGGCGCGGCGGCCACGAGGATGCCCGCCAGCGAGGAGGCGATGTGACGCTCGCCGAGCGTGATGAGCGTGAACGGGATCGCCATCTGGATCGTCCCGAGCAGCACCACCTCGGGCGCGCGTCGGGCGATTCCGCGCAGAGCGCCGCGTTGCCACGCCACCGGCAGCAGCACGAGCGCGGCGAGCGCGGTTCGCGCGACCACGATCTCGGCCGCGGACATGTCGCGCAGCCCGATCTTGATGAACAGGTACGACGCGCCCCAGACCGCCGAGAGAAGGAAGAAGAGCGCCCAGGCGCGCCGGTTCACGACACCACCGCGAGCTCGGTCCGCGCGGAGCGGTAGCTGGCGGCGGTCTCGCGCAGCACTTCGAGCATCGCCGCGGTGGCGGGCGAGCGGTAGCCGGGCAGCGTGGCGGCCTGGACGGTCCGCGTGAGCTTCGACCCCGCCAGCTCGCGGATGACGATGTCGTCGCGAACGGTTGCGAAGCCGAGGTCGGGAATCAGCGCCACGCCAACACCCGCTGCAACGAGCCCCTGAACGGTGGCGAAGTCGTCGCTCTCGAATGCGACGTGCGGCTCGAAGCCGGCGCCCGTGCACGCCCACGTGACCTGGCCGGTGCAGGGGCAGGCGTCGGTCCCGGTGACCCAGGCGTCGGAGGACAGGTCCTTGAGCCGCACCTTGGGCTTGGAGGCCAGCGGATGGCCGGAGGGCAGAACCGCGTAGAACGGGTCCTCGAGGAGATCCTCCGTGTCGAGGCCGCTGAGCGAGTCGTCGCTGAACAGGCTGGGCGTGTAGGTGAGCACGATGTCCAGCTCGCCGGCGCGCAGCCGCGGCAGCGAATCCTGCGGCTCGGCCTCGGTCAGATTGAGCTCGACGCCAGGGTGGCGCGAGCGGAAGTTGGCGATCGCCTGCGGCACGATTGCCGAGCCCGCCGAGGGGAAGGATGCGAGCCGCACGCGTCCGCCGCGCACGCCGGCGAGCGCCTCCAGCTCGGCCTCTGCCTCGGCGAGGTTGGCGAGCACGGCCTCGGTGTGGCGTACGAGCGCCTCGCCGGCGTCGGTGAGCCGGATGCCGCGCGCGCTGCGCTCGACGAGCTTCGTGCCGGCCTCGCGTTCCAGCGCCGCGATCTGCTGTGAGACGGCGGACTGCGTATACGACAGCGCCTCGGCCGCGGCAGAAAAAGAGCCTTGCGTTGCGACCTCCCGAAGCACTCTCATCCGCCGGATATCGAGCATAAGTGCAGCTTATCGCTTCTAGCTCATTCTGTCATTTGACCTGATGTCTACCCGGTGGGATCCTGTGTCCCATGACACATGCCACCGCCCCCATAACCATCAGAAGGGCCCACCCCGAGGAGCCCGGCGTCCTGCGCGTCGCCGCGCTCGACAGCTCACGCGTGCCGAGCGCGCCGCTGCTCGTGGCGGAGGTCGACGGCCAGGTTCGTGCCGTCCGCTCGATCCACGAGGGCAGCACGATCGCCGACCCGTTCGTCGCGACCGCCGACCTCGTCGAGCTGCTCGGTGTCCACGCCGAGCGGATCGCGCGCTTCAACCGCCCGAGCCTGCTCAAGCGCCTCGCCCTCCGCCCCCGGTCCGCGTAGCCCTCGGCTGCGCCGCCGGGGCTGCGGGCTTCCACGCACGCGATCACTCGGCTATCTACGGCTCAAGAGCCGCGTTATAGGCCGATGCGGCCCCTCCCCGCTCCTCGTTGAATGCGAGAAAGAGCCCGAGAGGAGGAGCAATGTCAGCCACAGAGAGCCCGCCGACCTCCGATCCAGTGGCAACCGAATTCGCGCTGGCTCGTCTCGAGAGCGAGATCGCACGGCAGGAGAAGTCGATTCGCCGTACGCAGCAGGGCTTCACGCTGTTCGCCGCGGGCGCGCTGATCATCGCGCTGGTGAACCTCGTGGTGATCGGGGCGAAGATGGGCACGAAGGACATTCACGTGACGGCCACGGCGGCACCGGCGGCCGCCGGCACGTCGAAAGCTGCCACGCCCGCACCGGTAGCGCCGCACAGCGTCAACGTGTCGCTGAAGGAGTTCTCGGTCAACCCGAGCTCGCCTCAGGCGGCTGGCGGGAAGGTGACCTTCCACGTGCGCAACACCGGCAGCATCACGCACGAGTTCGTCGTCCTCAAGACAAACAAGGACGCGGGCGCCCTGCTCAAGGGAGCGCGGGCGGACGAGAGCGGCAACGTCGGTGAGACGGGAGACCTGCAGGCGGGCGCGAGCAAGACGATCGCGCTCAAGCTGGCTCCCGGCCACTACGCGCTGATCTGCAACCTGCCCGGCCACTACAAGGCGGGTCAGTACGTGAACTTCACCGTCAAGTAGCCACTTCGCCGAGCGTGACCAACCGCAGTTCGGCGGCAAGCGCTCGCTCCGCAAGCGGGGCGAGCGCTTCGGCTGTCGGCTGTGCGCTCTCGCGGTCGGCGTAGCGCGGCGAGTCGTGCAGCAGGAGAATCGCTCCGTCCGTGAGGTCGCGCGCGCACAGCTCCGCGATGCGCGCCGGCGGGATCGGTTCCCAGTCGGAGCCCCAGCCGGTCCAGTACACGGGCTCCATGCGGAGCTTGCCGCAGGCCTCGTACGAGTGCTCCGAGAAGCGGCCGTACGGCGGCCGGTAGAAGCGCGGGTGGCGGCCGGTGGCCGCCTCGAGGGCGCCGAGCCCGCGCGCGAGGTCGTCGCGCGCGCCCTGCGGCGTCAGGTCCTCGTGGCGCTCGTGGCCGAAGCCGTGCAGCGCCACCTCGTGACCGCGACGCACAACCTCGCGGCCGATGTCCTGGTGCTTCATCAGCTGCTCGCCGAGCATGAAGAAGGTGGCGTGAGCGCCGATCGCATCGAGGGCGTCGAGCACCGCGGGCGTCGCGTCCGGGTCGGGCCCGTCGTCGAAGGTGAGCGCCACCTTGCCGCCGCCCGCCTCGCCGCGCTCGAGCGCCGGAAAGCGCCGCCACAGCTCGAGTGTCTCCTTGAACTCTCTGAAGCTCGGCATCTACGCGCCGGCGCGCTGCTCGCCGGCTTTGAGCAACCGCTCGCGGATCTCGCCCTCCTCATCGGGACTCGGATCGAAGGCGGCGACGTCGGGCAGCTCGTCGAGGCCCTTGAGGCCGAACAGGCGCTGGAAGAGCTCCGTCGAGCGGTAGAGCACGGCGCCGAACTGCGAGCGGCCGGACTCCTCGATCAGACCGCGCTCCAGCAGCGTGCCGACCGCCGACTCGGACGCGACGCCGCGGATGCGCGCGATCTCGGGACGCGACACCGGCTGGAGGTAGGCGACGATCGCCATGCACTCCGCCTGCGCCTGTGTCAACGGAGGCGTCCGCGGGCGCGCCAGGAGGCGGCGCGCGGCCTTTTCGGCCACCGGGTCGGTCGCGAGCGTGAAGCCACCGGCCACCTCGCGCAGCACGACGCCGCGCCAGCCCTCCGCGTAGTGCTCGCGCAGCCGCGCGAGGGCCTCCACGACTTCGCCTTCGCCCGCCTCGCAGGCGTCGGCCAGCGTCTCGACCGACAGCGGCTCCGGGGACAGGAACAAGAGCGCCTCGACGATGCGCGGCAGATCGTTCATCGCGCGTTCACCACTATCGGGCCGAAGGACTCCGACTGTTCCCACGTGGCTTCCCCCTTCTTGTAGAGCTCGAGCAATGCGAACAGAGTGATCGCCTCGGTCACGCGATCTGCGCCCTGTACCGCCTCGTCGAACGTGAAGCGGCCACGGCCGGACAAGAGCGAACGCAGGTGCGAGAGCCGCGCTTCCACCGACACGGTCGGCATCGCGACGTGATGCAAGGAGATGGGCTCCGGGATGCGCAGCAGGTCGCCGATCGCCTTCGCGAGCGCGACCGGCTCGTAGGACTTCTCCGCAAGATCGACCGACACCCGCCGCAGCTCCTTGGGCAGCGGCGCCGAGCGGTAGCGGAAGCCCGACTCGGCCTCGATCCGCTCGCGCAGGAAGCCCGCGGCACGGCGATAGCGCGCGTACTCGAGCATCCGCGCGAGCAGCTCGTCGGCGGCCTCGGCGCGGTCGAGGTCGATCTCCTCGTCCTCCTCGCGCGGCAGGATCAGTCGCGACTTCAGCTCGAGCAGCGCCGCGATCAGCACCAGGAACTCGGTAGCGGCCTCGAGGTCCAGCTCGCCCGCGCCCTCGAGGTGCTCGACGTACGCGAGCACGATCTCCGCGAGGTCCACCTCGAGCAGGTCGACCTCCTCCTTGAGCACGAGCGTCAGCAGCAGGTCGAATGGACCCTGGAAGACCTCCAGGTCGAGGTCGAGCGACAGAACCGCCATCGGCGACAGGTTACGAGGGCCGCCCGACGCCCATGCGATCGCGCGCTGTGTCCACGATCGGGTGGGCTATCGCATGGGCCTTCTCAGCACCTGTATCGAGAGTCTGGAGGAGATACTGCTCGTCGGCGCGGAGCTCCCGGTAGCGCTCCCGGACGGGCGCGAGGTAGTCCACCACGGCGTCGGCCACGGCCTGCTTGAACTGCCCGTATCCCGAGCTGTTGAACTCGCTCTCGATCTCCTCCGGCCCCACGCCGCGGACCACCGCGAGGATGTCGATCAGGTTCGTCACCCCCGGCTTGTCGGGCGCGCGGACCACGTCCGAGCCGGAGTCGGTCACCGCGCTCTTGATCTTCTTCGCCACGGTCTCGGGCGGGTCGAGCACGCGGATCACGCCCGCGTCGCTCTCGGCGGTGGTCGACATCTTCTTGCTCGGCTCCTGGAGATCCATGATCCGCGCGCCCACCGCGGGGATGCGGTGCTTCGGGACCACAAACGTCTCGCCGAAGCGCGCGTTGAAGCGCTGGGCGACGTCGCGAGCGAGCTCCAGGTGCTGACGCTGGTCGTCCCCCACCGGCACCTCGTCGGCGTTGTAGGCGAGGATGTCGGCCGCCTGCAGCATCGGGTAGATGAAGATGCCCGCGGACACCAACTCGCGCTGCTGGGCGGACTTCTCCTTGAACTGGGTCATGCGCTGAAGGTCGCCGTAGGCGGTGACCGCCGAGAGCAGCCAGGTCAGCTCCGTGTGCTCGGGCACGTCGCTCTGGCGGAAGAGGATGCAGCGGTCGGGATCGAGGCCGGCGGCGATCAGAATCGCGGTCGTGTCGAGCACCGTCTCGCGCAGCGCCTCCGGCTGGTAGGGGACCGTGATCGCGTGCAGGTCGACGAGGCAGTAGATCGCCTCACCGCGCTCCTGACCCTCGACCCAGCCGCGGATCGCCCCGATGAAGTTGCCGAGGTGCTTCGACCCCGTGGGCTGGATGCCGCTGAAGATGCGCACGGCGCCGGAGTCTAGGACGTGGCGGGCGAAGGCCCGGGACCAAACCAATCCCATCTAGCTGTTGTCAGGCAACAGTCAGGTGGGATTGCTTTGCCGGCAGGGCGATACTTGCTCGGATGGGCTTCATCGATGAGTGGCGGATTTGAGAGTCCGGGACCAGCCTTGGTCCGCGCCGTCGACGCAGACGGGCGGCCGGTCCTGAACTGCGAGGGTGTCCCAGAGGAACTCGACGTCGACGACTTCCTCGCCGTCGAGCTGCCACCGATCCCCCGGGGAACTCGAGAAGCACGCCGATCGTGGAGAAGTTAGTCCGCCGGCTGGCGGACGATCGGCTTCTTCGCCGCCCGCGCCTCGTCCAGCCGGCGCACCGGTGTCGAGTAAGGAGCGTTGCGGGCGATCTCCGGGTCCTCCTTCGCCTCGACCAGGATGTCGCGGATCGCGTCTGCGAAGTGGTCGAGCCGCTCCTTCGTCTCGGTCTCGGTGGGCTCGATCATCAGCGCCTCGTCCACCAGCAGCGGGAAGTACACGGTCGGCGGGTGCACGCCGTGGTCGAGCAACCGCTTGGCGATGTCGAGCGTCTTGATGCCGAGCTTGTCGCGGGCGCCGCGGCCCGACACCACGAACTCGTGCATGCACAGGCGGTCGAAGGCGATCGGCAGGTACTCGGCGATGCCCTCCTCACCGAGCCGCGCGCGCAGGTAGTTGGCGTTCAGCACGGCGGTCTCGGACACGTCCTTGAGGCCGTCGCCCCCCACGGAGCAGATGTAGGCGTAGGAGCGCACGAACACGCCGAAGTTGCCCTGGTACCCACGCAGCCGGCCGATCGACTTGGGCCGCTCGAAGTCGAGGTCGAAGAACGGCTCGCCCGCGTGGCCGTTCGAGCCCTGGTCGCGGCGCACCACCTGCGGCCGCGGCAGAAACGGCTCGATCCGCTCGGACACCGCGATCGGCCCGGCGCCCGGACCGCCGCCGCCGTGCGGCTGCGTGAATGTCTTGTGCAGGTTGAAGTGCACGATGTCGAAGCCCATATCCCCAGGCCGCGACACCCCCATCACCGCGTTCAGATTCGCGCCGTCGTAGTAGAGCGTCGCGCCCGCGTCGTGGACGATCTTCGCGATCTCCTCGATGTTGCGATCGAACAGCCCGAGCGTGTTGGGGTTGGTGAGCATCAGGCAGGCGGTGTCCTCGTCCGCCTTCGCGCGCAGGTCGTCGAGGTCCACGCCGCCGTCGTCCGCCGTCCCCACCTTGACCACCTCGTAGCCCGCCATGGTGACCGTCGCGGGGTTGGTCCCGTGCGCGGTGTCGGGCGTCAGCACCTTCGTCTTGGCCTCGCCGCGGTCCTCGTGGTAGGCGCGCGTCAGCAGCAGGCCGGCTAGCTCGCCGTGCGAGCCCGCGCTCGGCTGGAGCGACACGTGAGGCAGCCCGGCGATCTCCCCCAGCGCGCCCTGGAGGCGCC
>DATBKS010000346.1:0-6128 GCA_036555755.1 Thermoleophilaceae bacterium | reverse complement strand
GTTCAGAGGTCCGCTACTTTGCGCGCCATGGGAGAGCGTCATGCGGCCACCACCGAGTGGCGACAGATAGCGCAGGGGCCACGGCCGCTGTACCACATCCTCACCTGGCACGACATCGAAGACTGGGCGCCCGAGGACTTCTACGACGTCGGGCGATCCGACTGGGAGGACTTCCGTGAGCAGTGGTCGCACTACGCCGGCACCCTGTCCGGCCACTGCGTCGAGCTCGGCTGCGGCGCGGGTCGGCTGACCCGCATGCTGGCAGGCGAGTTCGAGCGCGTGCACGCCCTCGACGTGTCCGCCGAGATGATCGCCAAGGCCCGCGAAGCCAGCCCCGGGAACGTCGAGTTCCATCAGGTGGACGGTACGCGAGTGCCCCTGCCCGATGAGTCGGTTGACGCGGTCTTCTCGGTCCACGTGCTCCAGCACCTCGACGACTTCGGCGACGTCTCCGCCTACCTCACCGACGCAGCGCGCTCGCTGCGCTCGGAGGGCACGCTGTTCGTGCACATCCCGCTCGCCCGGCGCGAGCCCGGGATCCTCACCAAGCGCGGAGCGGTGGCGCGCGAGATGCGCCTGTGGCGCAGTCGCCGGGCGCTGGCCCGCGGGCGAGAGCACTTCGCGGTGCGCTACCGCGAGTACGAGTGGGAAGAGGTCTGGCGCCTCTTCTCGGGGCTCGGACTCGAGCGGATCGAGATGCGCATGTTCCCTGTGCGCTCGAACGGCTACCACCACGCCATCTGGATGGCGACTAAGCCGTAGCCGTCTCGGGGGCGGGCGCGGCCGCGACGTCGCTGAGCGGCGCCCCGGCCGGCTCGGCCACCACCGGACCCCAGCGCCGCCGCAGCCCCAGGAACGGGCGCTCGACGCCCAGGTAGCTGACCGCTGCAACGGCGATGGCGAACCCCGCGCCGCCGACCAGCAGCGCGGCCGTGCCGACGCCGGTATGCGAGTGGAGCGAGCGGATCACCGGCACGTGCCAGAGGTAGAGGCTGTACGACGCCACGCCGAGTGCTGCAAGCGGCCGGAAGGCGAGTGAGCGGGTCAGTGGTCCCTCGTTCACCGGCAGCACGAGCGCGCCCACAATCAGCGCCGCGCCAAGCGCGCACAGCGGCTCCGCCCAGCGGATCGCCGATGCCGCCACGAGCCACAGCGCCACGCCGCCCGCGATCAGCACGTCTGATCGCACGGGCAACCGCGCCGTCCTCGCCCGGAGGAGCGCAAGGAACATGCCGGCGGTGAAATTGAAGAACGTGGCCGGCAGCGAGTAGCGCCAGCGCAGGTCGGGTGCCGCGGGCGCGTGGACCTTCACGAACCAGACGACGAGGCTGAGGCCCGCGAGAACGCAAAGGCCGATCGCCGCACGGCGGACGCTCCCTGTACGCATAAGAAGCCAGGCGAGCACCGGAAGCAACGCGTAGAACTGAACCTCCACGGCGAGCGACCAGATCGGCACGTCCACCGTCCCGACGGTCGAGCGCGAGAACGACTCCGTCATGGTCGTGAAGCGCAGCCACTGCGTCGACGAGCCACCGTGCTGGTCGATCACCAGCAGCACGACGACGACGAAGTAGTAGAGCGGCAGGATGCGGAGGACCCGGTTGAGCGCATAGCGCCGAAGATCGATCGCGCCGCTGCGCACGAAGGGCCAGAACAGCAGGTAGCCCGTCAGGGCGAAGAACAGCCAGACGCCGTAGCGGCCCGCCTCGACGAGCCGGTGTGGATAGGTCGCGCTCGCGGCGCCCTGGGAGAACAGCCACACGTGCCCCACGAGCACCGACATCGCGGCGAGCGCGCGCAGCGACTCGATCCGCGCGGAGCGGACCTCGCCCGCCTGCACCACCCTGGCACCCCCTGCCATCGCCGGAGCAAGATAGGGCGCGGCGCCAACCGGCGCGCCGGTTGCGCGCGTGGCCTACTGTGCGCGCCGTGCGGGTGCAGGGGACGGACATGCGGCGCTTCTGGGACGAGCGCGCGAAAGAGGACGCCTACTACTTCGTCGACAACCGGCTCGACTACGGCGCGCCCGACGTCGAGCGCTTCTGGGACGGCGGCGAGGAGGCGCTCGGGCTGCTGCTCGAGATCGCCGGCGCGTCGATCGAGCCCGACCACACGGTGCTCGACATCGGGTGCGGGCTTGGACGCCTGAGCCGCGCGGCGGCGTCGCGGGCGGCGAAGGTGCTCGCCCTCGATGTGTCGACCGAGATGCTGCGCCAGGCGCGCGAGCTGAACGCCCAGCTCACGGGCGTCGAATGGATCCACGGCGACGGCCTCACGCTCCAGCCGATCCCCGACGCGAGCGTCGACGCCTGCATCTCGATCGTCGTGTTCCAGCACATCCCCGACCCGGCGATCACGCTCGGCTACATGCGAGAGATCGGCCGCGTGCTGCGGCCGGGCGGCTTCGCGGCCTTCCAGCTCTCCACCGACGAGCGCATCCACCACCCCAACCAGCCGCTGCGCTCGCGCCTGCGCTCGCTGCGCGGCCGCGGGCCGCGCGGGCAGTCGAACCCTTCCTGGGTCGGATCGGCCGTGAACGTCGACGATCTGCGCGCCGTATGCGGCGAAGCCGGACTCGGTCTCGAGCGGGTCGAGGACCCCGGCACGCAGTACACGACGGTGCTCGCCAAACGGCGCTAGCGCGCACCTCTTCTTGGTAGCTTGGCCGGCGCGCGAGCTGCGGGAGGCTTGGCATGGGGCGCAGTGCAACAACGGAACGCACAGGTCGTGCAGGGACGAGCGATCGCCTGGCGCACCTACACGGGCGCAACCTGCGTGAGCAGGCGGCGCGCGGCACGCTGATCAACTCGGGGTTCCAAGTGGGCTTCGCGGGGCTCGGCCTCCTGCGGCGCTTCGTGGTGGCCGCCTACCTCACGCGCGCCCAGTTCGGCATCTGGAGCATCGTCCTCACCACCGTCATGACGGTCGGCTGGCTCAAGCAGGTGGGCGTGTCCGACAAGTACGTACAGCAGGACGAGCCCGACCAGGAGGCCGCGTTCCAGAAGGCGTTCACGATCGAGCTCGCCACGAGCATCGCCTTCTTCGTGCTGATCGCCGCCCTGCTCCCCGCCTATTCGCTGGCGTACGCCACGCCCAAGATCATCGTGCCCGGCATCGTGCTCGCCCTGAGCGTGCCGATCAGCGCGCTCGAGTCGCCGATCTGGATCCCGTACAGGCGCATGCAGTTCGGCCGCCAGCGCACGCTCGCGGCCGTCGACCCAGTGGTGTCGCTCGTCGTCACGATCGCGCTGGCGGTGGCCGGCGCCGGCTACTGGGCGCTCGTGCTCGGCGTGCTGGCAGGCAGCGTGGCGGGCGCCACCGCGGCGGTGCTGAGCTGCCCGTATCCGCTGCGGCTGCGAATGGACCGCGCGACGCTCAAGGAGTACGTCACCTTCTCGTGGCCGCTGTTCGGCCTCAGCGTCCTCACCCTCGTGGTGGTGCAGGGCATGCTGCTCGTGTCGAGCCACGCCGTCGGGCTCGCGGGGCTCGGCGCGATCGGGCTTGCGGCGTCGATCGCCACCTTCGCCAGCAACGTCGACGCCGTCATCAGCCAGGCGCTCTACCCGGTGGTGTGCGCGGTGTCGAACAGCCGGGAGAAGCTGTTCGAGGCGTTCGTCAAGTCCAACCGGCTCGCGCTCGTGTGGGCGATGCCATTCGGCGTAGGTCTCGCGCTCTTCTCGGCCGACCTCGTGCACTACGCCTTCGGCCCGCGCTGGGATCCCGCGATCGGCCTGATCGGCGCGATGGGCCTGATCTCCGCCGTCTCCCAGGTGGCTTACAACTACTCGATCTTCTTCCGGGCGGTGAACGACACCCGCCCGCTGTTCCGCCTGGCGATCCTGAGCGCGGCGAGCTTCTTCCTGATCGCCGTGCCGCTGATCCTCACCCTCGGCCTCACGGGTTACGCGCTCGGCTGGGGAGCGATGACGCTGGTCCAGCTCGCGGGGCGCGGCTGGTACCTGTCGAAGCTATTCGCGGGCTTCCGCCTGGCGCGCCACCTGCTGCGTGCGATCGCGCCGAGCGTCCCCGCCGCCACGGCCGTGCTGGCCGTGCGGCTGGTCGAGCCGGCGGGTCGCAGCGAGGCGATGGTGATCGGCGAGCTCGCCCTCTACGTACTGGTGACCATTGCTGCCACCGCCGTGTTCGAGCGCCCGCTCATGCGCGAGGTGGGCGGCTACCTCCGGAACCGCTGGAGGCCGGCGCCCGCATGAGCGTGACCGAGGCACCGCGCTTCAACAGCGACCGCCCGGCGGAGGTCCGCGACGCTCCACGCTGGAGCCGGCTCGCGCACGTCGTGAGGAAGCTGCCGCTGGCGATCGCGGAGCTCGCGCCCGAGCTGCTCCTGCCGAGCGGCGGCCGCGTGCTCGACTACGGCTGCGCCGACCAGCCCTATCGCCACCTGCTGCCGCCCGGCGCCAACTACGTGCCGGCGGACCTGCCCGGCAACGACCAGGCGCTCGTCGAGGTGCAGCCGGACGGCAGCGTGCCGGTCGAGAGCGAGAGCTTCGACGCCGTGATCTCCACCCAGGTGCTCGAGCACGTGCAGGACCCCGGTGTGTACCTCGCCGAGTGCTTCCGCGTGCTGCGCCCCGGCGGCCGCATGCTGCTCTCGACCCACGGGGTCATGGTCTGGCACCCGGATCCTGTGGACCACTGGCGCTGGACCTGCGGCGGCCTGCGGCACGCGGTGGAGAGTGCGGGCTTCGAGGTGGTGCGCTTCGAGGGCGTGGTGGGGCTGGTGGCCACCGGACTCCAGCTGATCCAGGACGGGGCGATCTACTCGCTGCCGCGCTTCCTGCGCAAGCCGTTCGCCTTCGTGATGCAGGCGCTGATGGGCCTGGCCGACCTCATCCAGGGCGCCGAGAGCCGCCGCTACAACGCGCTCGTGTTCGCGCTGATCGCGGAGAAACCGCTGTGAGGACGCCGCGCGGGCTCTGGCGCGCCGCCCGCTACCGGCGCATGCTCCGCAACCTCGCCGGGCCGCGCCTGCTGGCTGCCTTCGCCCACTCGTACCCGGAGGCGTTCTTCGTCGAGATCGGGTCGAACGACGGCGAGCAGCACGACCATCTGCGCCCGTTCATCCTCGCGAGCGACTGGCGCGGGATCATGGTCGAGCCCGTCCCGTACGTGTTCGAGCGGCTCCGCCGCACCTACGGTGCAGAGCCGCGGCTCACGCTCGAGAACGCCGCGGTGGCCGAGCGCGACGGCGTGCTCCCCTTCTTTCACATGCGCGACGCGTCGGCCGAGGAGCGCGAGCTGCTGCCCGACTGGTACGACGGCATCGGCTCCTTCTCGCGCGACGCCGTGCTCGGTCACATCGGCGAGATCCCGGACATCGAGGAGCGGATCGTGCGCGCGGAGGTGACAGCACTCACTTTCGAATCGCTGTGCAGCCGTCACGGTGTGCAGCAGGTGGATTTGCTCGTGATCGACACCGAGGGCTACGACTGGCGAATCCTCCGGAGCATCGACCTCGAGGCGCACAGCCCGCGCCTGATCGTCTACGAGCACTACCACCTGTCCGAGGCCGATCGCCGCGCCGCGGCGGAGCACCTGCGACGGCACGGCTACGAGACGATCGAGGAGGGCTTCGACACCTTCTGCCTGGACACGCGCGAGGTCGACGGGCTCACTCAAACCTGGCGCACGCTGCGTCCCGCGGTGGGCGGCGTGGCCGCCTACGAGGAGGCGGCATGACGCGCACGCTGCGGCACCGGCTGAGACGGGGCGCGCGCGTGGAGCCGCATCCCGACGTGGTGAAGCTCAGCCCGGAGGACCGGCGCTACCTCACCTCGCTGCACGACGAGAGCGTGCCGCTGCCGCCCGGCGCCGAGCGCGAGCTGCGACCGGACAACCCGCGCCTGCGCGAACTGCGCGCGGCCTACGAAGCGCTCGACCTGCCGGTGACCGCCGCGTCTCGCTGGAACGGCGACGCCGTCGAGTCGTTCCTCGACCTGCGCTGGTTCCGCGGCGAGACGCTGATCACGTGGCACTACCGCGAGCTGCCGCGGGTCACGTCGCTCAAGTACTTCGCCCTGCTGCGCTACGTGCAGGAGCGCGACGAGCTCGACCTGCTCGGCAAGCTCGAGGAGGACGGCGCGTTCGGCTGCTGGACTTTCGACTACCCC
>DATBKS010000345.1:0-2593 GCA_036555755.1 Thermoleophilaceae bacterium | reverse complement strand
GCGCCGGTCGAGCCCGAGGCCAGCGCCCGCGCCGCGCCTTCCTGAAGCTCCCTCTTCAGGCCGCGCGCGTTGCGCCGCATCCAGAAGATCATGTACGTGACAGCGGCGACCGCGATCAGACCGACCACAGTCTCGAGCCCCTCCTGCTGTTTCTGCGGCAGGTTGTTGTCGGCGATCTGCAGGAACACGGCGATCGCCAGACAGAGACCGACGGCGATGCCGACGCCGAACCACATCTTCGCTAGCGCGTCGCGGCGGCCTTCCTTGACCAAGAAGGCGGCGATGATCCCCACGATCAGCGAAGCCTCCACGCCCTCTCGCAGAGCGATGATGAACGTCGGCAGCACGGTTCCTGTTACCTCCGATGAGAACGAATTAGGGCGCCCTAACCATTAGGGCGGCCTAAGTCCTATCACAGCAGTAGGAAAAGAGGCAACTAGGTACCGGCCGACAGGCGCTCGGCGAGGTACTTCAGCGAGATCGGATAGCGGTATTCGATGCTCATGTGACCGGCGTCGAAGATCTCGAAATAGACGTCCGTGACGCCGATGTCGGCGAGCGCGCGGCGGTAGGCCTCGGCGCCGAGGTCGAGGTACCACTCGTCCCGCTTGCCCGCGTCGATGAAGATCGCGCGCATGCCGCGCAGCGCGTCGGCGTACTTCGGAACCATGCGCACCGGATCCCACGCGAGCCAGCGCTCCCAGACCTCGGGGATCAGCTCGGCCGTGTCGACGTCGAACGGCAGCTGCACGGTGCCGTCGTCGTCCGCCGAGTAGCAGGCGGCCATGCACCAGCTGTTGAGCAGCACGGCGTCGGCGGGCTTGGACATCGCGGGGCGGCTGCGGAAGCTCGCCCAGAACTTGTCGAACGAGCCGTCGTACTCGTCGCGCAGCGCGCGGGCCGACTCGCGGAACTCCGGCAGGTAGGAGTTCTCGAAGAGGGCGTCGCCGGCGTGAGTGGCGAGCCCGCCGAACAGGTCTGGCCGCAGCATCGGCGTGACCATCGCGCCGTAGCCGCCGCTCGACTTGCCGCTGATGCCGCGGTGCTCGGGCGCGGCGAGGGTCCGGTAGTTGTCGTCGACCCACGGGACGACCTCGTCGCAGAGGTAGGTGTGGTACTTGCCCGTACCCGGCGAGTCGAGGAACTGGCTGCCGCCA
The DNA here is from genome assembly GCA_036555755.1 of Thermoleophilaceae bacterium. Classification (GTDB taxonomy): domain Bacteria; phylum Actinomycetota; class Thermoleophilia; order Solirubrobacterales; family Thermoleophilaceae; genus JAICJR01. The sequence goes on along the minus strand of DATBKS010000345.1, from coordinate 1,436 downwards.
TAGGAGGTCCAACAGTCGACGAAGACGAGGATGCAGGGAGGTGCCTCGCCCTTCGCAAAGAGCTCGTCGGCTAGCTCCGGAAAGTTGCGCCGGAACGTCGAGCGGTTACGCCACATGTCCACCTGTCCGGTGAGGCCCTGGATCGCGTAGACCGAGGGGTAGCGGCGCTCGGGATCGTCGTCATAGCCCGGCGGTACGTAGACCCAGAGCGGCCGCTCATGCGGGTCCCCGAGCGGGTTCTCGCGCAGAACGGTGCTGTCGAAGACGTGCTCGTCGAAGCGGCCAGCGGGTTCGGTGCCCCAGGGTTCCACCCACGCGACTGTACCGACGCTGACTCAAGATCGCGGGTGGGGCTGCCGATTTCAAGAGGCAGGACCGACGAGCCAGCGCCTCTATGTGAACGTTGGTGGCACGTCCGTTTTCCGAGGGGGCCCCGCAAGGGGCCCTCTCTTTTTGCGTCGTTAGGATGCGGGGCGTGCGCTACCTCGTGACCGGAGGTTCGGGCTACATCGGCAGTCGGCTGGTGGAACGACTGTCGCACCGCGACGACGTCGAGCGGATCCTCATCTGCGATGTCCGGCCGCCCGCGTCGTTCCGCCCGAAGGCCGAGTTCCAGCAGCTCGACGTCACCGACAAGACGCGCGTGCGCGAGGTGATCGAGGCCGAGAAGCCGGACGTGCTCGTGCATCTCGCCTTCCTGCTCAACCCGATCCACGACCTCGACCGCATGTACGAGGTGGACGTCGGCGGCACGCAGAACGTGCTCGAGGCAGCGGAGTCCGCGGGCGTGCAGCAGGTGCTCGTCACCTCATCCGCCACCGCGTACGGCGCGTTTCCCGACAACCCGGTGCCGATGACCGAAGAGCACCCGGTGCGCGGCGTGCCCGACTTCGAGTACGCGCGCGACAAGGCCGAGTGCGACCGTCTCTGCCAGATCTGGGCGCTGCGCAACCCCGAGCGCGTGATGACAATCGTGCGGCCGTGCATCGTCCTCGGGCCGAACGTGAACAACTACATCGTGCGCCTGTGGACCGACCAACCGTTCCAGATGGACGTCGGCGGCGGCGACACGCCCATGCAGTTCGTGCACGAGGACGACCTCGTAGAAGGGCTGATCCTGCTGATGGACGGTCGCCACGGCGGCGCCTACAACGTGGCTGGCGACGGCACGCTGACGATCAACGACTGCGGCGACATCATCGGCATGAAGCGCCGCAAGCTGCCGTTGAAGGTCGCGTGGCGCCTCGCCGGCGTGATGTGGAAGCTGCGCCAGGCGGAGACGCCGCCGGGCAACCTGCACTTCGCGCTGCATCCGTGGGTGGTGTCGAACGACAAGCTGAAGTCGGTCGGCTGGCAGCCGAAGCACGACACGCGCGAGACTTTCGAGATCGCCATGTGGGCACGCGGCAAGCTGTCTGTCGGTGGTGACTCGAGCA
>DATBKS010000344.1:0-10611 GCA_036555755.1 Thermoleophilaceae bacterium | reverse complement strand
AGACGTCACGCCAGTAGTTGCCGTCCACCGGCGCACGCGCGAACAGCACGAGTCCGGCGGCGATCAGCAGGAGCCCCGGGATCAGGGCGTTGCGCGCACCGAAGCGCGTGATGATCGGCTCGGAGAAGCGGAGCGAGAGGGTGCCCATGACGAGCGTCGCCGGCAGGAAGGCCAAGCCGATCTGCAGGGCGTCGTATCCGAGCACGCGCTGCAGGTAGAGCGAGCCGAGGAAGAACATGCCGAACATGCCGGCCACGAGCAGCGCCTGCACGACGTTGGCGCCGGACACATTGCGCGAGCGGAAGATGCGGAGCGGGATCAACGGGCTGCGCGCCGTCGCCTCGCGCGCGATGAAGGCGACGAGCAGGGCCAGCGACAGCGCCGCGAACAGCAGCGTGGTGGGGTCGCCCCAGCCGTCCTCGGCCGCGGGCTTGACGATCGTGTAGACGCCGACCATCAGCGAGCTCGTGATCAGCACGGCACCGGGCGCGTCGGCGCCCTGACCGAAGCCGATGCCCTCGTCGTTGTCGATCAGGCGCGAGGCGAGGAAGCCGGTGGCGATCCCGATCGGGACGTTGATGAAGAAGATCCAGTGCCAGTTGATCGCCTGCGTGAGCACGCCGCCGAGCAGCAGGCCGATCGAACCGCCCGCGGAGGCGACGAAGCCGTAGACGCCGATCGCCTTCGCCTGCTCCCGCGGCTCGGGGAACATGGTCACGATCATCCCGAGCACGACCGCCGAGGTCATCGCGCCGGCCACGCCCTGGATGAAGCGCGCGGCGACGATCACGCCCTGGCTGTCGGCCACGCCGCAGAACAGCGACGACGCGGTGAACAGCACGAGGCCGTACATGAAGATGCGCTTGCGGCCGAGGATGTCGCCGAAGCGCCCGGCCAGGAGCAACAGGCCGCCGAACGCGATCAGATAGGCGTTGACCACCCAGGCGAGGCCGGACTGCGAGAAGCCGAGATCGTTCTGAATCGACGGCAGGGCGACGTTCACGACGGTCACGTCGAGCACGATCATCAGCACCCCGGCGCAGAGCACGTACAGGGCGATCCAGCGCTTGCTATCGGACATGTTCAGCTCCTTGCTTTCGCTCATCGGAGACTGAGACATGACGGGAGCCTGAGAATCATCGGTCGGCGGCATAGATCAGGCAGGGTAACAGATGGTCCTGATTTAGGACTACTCGTTTGAAAAGCAGGACCAGCGGGTTAATATGGGGGAGCATGGGCAATAAGCGGACCTACGGCGAGGGATGTGCCGCCGCCCACGCGCTTGACCTTGTGGGCGAGCGCTGGGCCCTCCTCGTCGTCCGGGAACTGCTGCTCGGTCCCAAGCGCTTCACCGACCTGCGCATCGGTATCCCGCACGCGAGTCCCAACGTCCTGTCCCAGCGCCTGCGCGAGCTCGAGGACGCCGGCGTGGTCCGCCGCGGCGAGCTCCCGCCGCCATTCGCGGCGAAGATCTACGAGCTCACGGAGTGGGGCAGGGGGCTCGAGCCCGTGATCGTGGCGCTCGGCGACTGGGGCTCCCGCTCGCCGCAGCTGCCGCGCGGCGAGCACATGAGCGTGGACGCCTACATGCTGGCCCTGAAGACGATCTTCGACACCGAGGCCGCCGCTGGCCTGAGCGCGAGCTACCAGCTGCGAATCGACGGCCACCGCTTCCGCGTGCGCGTGGAGGGTGGCGAGCTCGAGCTCGAGCGCGGCACGATCGAGGAGCCGGACGCCACCATCGTCACGGACTCCGAGACCTTCGCTTCGCTGATCTGGGAGGGACGCAAGCCGGCCGAAGCGGTGAAGGCGGGCGACCTGACGATCGAGGGCGACAAGGCGGCAGTGACCCGCTTCATCGGGTTGTTCCCGCTTCCAGAGCCGGCCTGCAGCGAGGTTCCGGCGCTCGTCTGACGCTGTTTGCGCAGCTTCCCGGCGCGCGGGCTGGGCAACTTGGCGCAACCTCGCCATCTGCGCTTGCGCGCCACCTCACGGGGGTGAGAGGGTTGGACGCACGGCTCGCCCCGATCGAAGGAGACCCCATGGAAACGCATGGTTCCGAGAGCTACTACGTGATCGGGGAGGGACTTCTTTCGGACAGTGTCGGGGGCAGGAAGGGCGCGCTGCCCCCGACCGTTACTGCTGCCGCCGCCGCCGCCACGCCGCCGTTCCGCTTCTCGCGGATGGGGCCGAAGGGAACTGGCAAGCAGCTCGGCGACCCGAACCGCAAGAAGATCGGGAACGCCATGGCGGTTGGCGGCGGCGGGTCCGGCCCGATCCCGTCGGGCTTCACCTACCTCGGCCAATTCATCGACCACGACCTGACCTTCGACAAGACGACGGTGATGTTCGGCGCGAACATCTCGCCGACGGCGATGCTCGAGGGCCGCTCGCCGAGTCTCGACCTCGACTCGCTCTACGGCGCCGGGCCGTCAGACCCGGAGTCGGCGAAGTTCTACGCGGCGGATGGAGTGCACCTGAAGACCGGCAAGGCGCAGGCGGGCGAGGGCGTGCCGGCGCCAGCGGGCTCCGACCTGCCGCGCGGCGCGGGGTCGAGCCAGGCCGCGAAGCGGCGGGCGATCATCCCCGACAAGCGCAACGACGAGAACCTGGCCGTTGCCCAGACCCACTGCGCGATGATCCGCTTCCACAACAAGGTGGTGGACAGCCTGCCCTCGGCGATGGCCCCGGCGACCAAGTTCACCAAGGCCAGGGAGATCGTGACCAAGCACTACCAGTGGATGGTCAAGACGGACTTCCTGCCGCGCGTCTGCGCCCATGGCGTGATCAACGACGTCTTCAACAACGGGCGCAAGATCTTCGAGGTGGGCGCGCCGCCCACCCAGGTGCCCACGATGCCGATCGAGTTCTCGGTGGCCTGCTACCGGCTCGGCCACTCGATGATCAGGCCGGCCTACAACTGGAACAAGATCTTCGACTTCGGCGGTGGCACGCTGGACCTGCTGTTCACCTTCACAGGGCTGAGCGGCGACCTCGGCGGCGGACCCAAGCTGCCGAGCATCTGGATTGCGGACTTCCGCAGGCTGTACGACTTCAGCGAGGTCCCAGGACACCCGGCGCTTGTGGTGCCGGCCAACCAGTTCAACCGCGCGATGCGGATCGACACCCTCATCGCCAACCCACTGAAGAACCTGCCGACCGGCTCGTTCGGAGGCCCGGCGGTGCCGTTCAACGACCCGCACGCCAACCTCGCGTTCCGCAACCTCACGCGCGCGCGCATGACGAGGCTCGCCACCGGGCAGCAGATGGCGACGTTCGTCAAGAGCAAGGGCGTGAACGTCACCAAGCTCACGAAGGCGCAGATCCGTGACGGCAAGAACGGCGCGAAGCTCGACCACCTCACGGCCGCGCAGCGCAACGACCTGCTCAAGAACACGCCGCTCTGGTTCTACATCCTGCGCGAATCCGAGTTCAACGGCGGCCGGCTCAAGGGCGTCGGCGCGCGGGTGGTGGCGGAGACCTTCCACCGCGCCATCGAGGGCAGCAAGTTCTCGATCGTCCGCGACCCGGCGTTCAAGCCGAGCCTCGGGCCGAACAACTCGACCTTCCGCATGGTCGACCTGCTCATGTTCGCCTTCGAGGGCAAGAAGAGCCTGCTGGCGCCCGCCGGCTAGGGCAGGAGCGCCTCCAGCTCGGCCGGCTCGGTCACCGGGGCGCGGCACGAGAACTGCTCGCACACGTAGGCGGCCGCGCGGCCGTCGACCGGCTTGCGGCCCTCCATCAGCGGCACGCCGTCGGGCTCGCCGCCCGCGAGCACGATGTGCGGGCGGAACTTCGCGCGCACCACGCGCTCGAGGTCGCCCGTGTCGCTCCCGGCGAGCGCGACCTCCTTGGTCTGCGCGAGGCGGAAGTCGAGCGCCTGGAGCAGATGGGCGAACGCAGTCGGGTGCTGCTCGGCGATCTGGTGGAGCAGGCGCAGCACCCCCTCGGCGCGCTCCTCGTACGCGTGCTCGCCGGTGAGGGCCGCCAGGCGCAGCAGGCCGTAGGCGGCGCTCGAGTTGCCGGCGGGGATCGGGTTGTCCTCGAGGTCCTTCCGCCGAGCCACGAGCTTCTCGTGGTCGGACGAGGTCTCGAAGAAGCCGCCGCGCTCGTCGTCGGCGAAGCGGGCGATCATCTGGTCGGCGAGCTCGCGCGCGGCGGCGAACCAGCGGGGATCGAAGGTCGACTCGTAGAGCGTGAGCAGCGCCTCGACGAGGAAGGCATGGTCCTCGAGGTAGGCGTTCAGGTGGGCGCGCCCGTCCTTGAACGTGCGCAGCAGCCGGCCGTCGTCGTCGCGCATCGTGGTGAGTAGGAACTCGGCGCAGTCGCGCGCGGCGTCGAGATAGCGCGGCTCACCCAGCACCGCGCCGGCGTCGGCCAGCGCCGAGATCATCAGCGCGTTCCAGGAGGTGAGGCGCTTGTCGTCGAGCCCGGGCCAAACGCGCTTGGCGCGCACCTCGTAGAGACGCTTCTTCAGCTCGGGCAGGTTGGCCGGCGGTTCGGCGCTCGCGCGCACGGGGATGTTCTTGCCCTCGAAGTTGCCGTGCTCGCTCATGCCGAAGTAGGCGATGGCGGCGTCGGGATCTGAATCGCCAAGCGCCTCGCGCACCTCGTCGAGCGACCAGACGTAGAACTTGCCCTCGACGCCCTCCGAGTCGGCGTCGAGCGCGGAGTAGAAGCCGCCCTCGTCGGCGCGCATCTCGCGCAGCGCCCAGTCGAGCGTCTCGCGGCACACCTGCTCGAGCAACGGCTCGCCGGTCACCTGCCAGCCGTGCAGGTACGCGCGCGCGAGCAGCGCGTTGTCGTAGAGCATCTTCTCGAAGTGCGGGACCACCCAGCGGGCGTCCACCGAGTAGCGGGCGAAGCCGCCGCCGATCTGGTCGTAGATCCCGCCCGAGGCCATCGCGTGCAGCGTCCGCGACGTCATGTCGGTCTCGCCGCGGCGGAGGAGGAACTCGATCGCGGACGAGGGCGGGAACTTGGGGGCCCCGCCGAAGCCGCCGTTCATCCCGTCGAAGGAGCCGCCCAGGCGCTCCACCGCGCGGTCGAGCAGGCCGGGATCGATCTCGTCCTCCGACGGGTTGAGCAGCGCACCGCCGCTCAGACGCGGCAGGATCCGCTCGGAGGCCTCGTCGATCTCGCTGCGCTGCTCCCGCCACGCTTGGGCGATCGCGGCGAGCACCTGGCGCCAGCTGGGCAGCCCGTGGCGAGGTTCTGGCGGATAGTAGGTGCCGGCGTAGAACGGCACCTGCGACGGCGTGAGGAAGACGTTGAGCGGCCAGCCGCCCTGGCCCGTCATCGCCTGGCAGGCCTCCATGTAGATCGCGTCGACGTCCGGGCGCTCCTCACGGTCCACCTTGATGCACACGAAGTTCGCGTTCATGTCCGCGGCGGTCTGCTCGTCCTCGAAGGACTCGTGCTCCATCACGTGGCACCAGTGGCAGGCGGAGTAGCCGATCGACACGAGCAGGGGCTTGTCCTCGCTTGCAGCCCGCTCGAGCGCCTCGGGACCCCAGGGGTACCAGTCCACCGGGTTGTCCTTGTGCTGGAGGAGGTACGGGGATGTCTCGTTGGCCAGGTGGTTAGCCATCTGGTGAAGAGGCTAGCCGTGGAAGGGGTTCGCGCAGATAATCGATGAAGAGCCCCGAATGGACCGCATTCCTCGCCCCGCCGTGGCAGCCCGCCTGGCACGCGCACTCGATGACGGACACCTGCTGCTCGTGGCGGGCGCGGGCTTCGGCAAGACGATGGCGATTGAGGACGCGCTCGCACTGCGCGGCGGCGCGGCCGCCTGGGTGCGCTGCTCGGAGCTCGACCGCGATCCCGGCCGGCTGCTCGCGGACCTCGTGGCCTCGCTCGCCCTCGCGGCGCCGGGTGCCGCCGACGTGCTCGGGGAACGGCTTGTCACCGCGCCGCTGCAGATCGACTCGGCCGTGGCATCGCGCGAGCTGGCTCGCGAGCTCGAGCGCCTGCTGGTGGATCCGCTCACCATCGTGATCGACGACGCCGAGCAGCTCGCCGACGTGCCCGAGGCGAGCGCCGTGGTGCGTGACCTGCTGACCAGCTCCGCGCCCGCGCTGCGCGTGGTGGTGGCGGCGAGGGTGGCGCTGCCGCTGCGGCTGTCCAAGCTGCAGGTGTCAGGCCGCCTCGCGCAGCTCGGGCCGGCGGACCTCGCCTTCAGCCCCGACGAGTGCGCCGAGCTGCTCCAGACAGCCAGCGGCCACGAGCCGAGCAGCGAGGAGCTGGACGCGCTGTGGTCGGCCACCGAGGGCTGGCCGCTCGGAGTGGCGCTGTCCGCGGCGTCCGGCGGAGCGCCGGCGCCCGGGGCGCGCGGCTCGGCGGCGCTCGTCGCGTTCCTCGAGGAGGAAGTGCTCCTGCCGCTGGGCGACGAGCTGCGCGTCGCGCTCCTCGAGTCGAGCCTGGCGCCGGACCTCGACGCCGCGATGCTGGAGGGCTTGGGACTGCCCGCCGGGCTGCTCGACGAGGTCAAGCGGCGCGGCGTGCCGCTGCGCAACGTCGACTCGGGCGCGCGCGTGGCCTATCACCCGCTCGTGCGCGACATGCTGCGCGAGCGGCTCGTGGAGGAGTGCTCGGCGGAGCGGATGCTGGAGCTGCACGCCGCCCTTGCCGCGGCGCTCGACCAGGCGCAGCGCGGTCCGGAGGCGGTCGAGCACTGGCTCGCCGCCGGGGACTCGGCGCGGGCGGCAAAAGCGGTGGCGCGCCAGGGCCGGGCGATCTTCCGCAGCGCGCCCGCCACGGTGGCCGCCTGGCTCGAGGCGCTGCCGCCCGACATGCGCGGGGTGCCCGAGCTGCGCAACATCGAGGGCCGACTGGCGGCTGGCGAGGGGGAGCTCGAGCGCTCGGTCGGGCCGCTGACCGAAGCCATCGCCGGATATGCCGACCGCGGCGACACCGAGCGCGAGTGGCGGATGCGGGTGCTTTTGTCCGATGTGCTCGCGCAGCTCGAGGACTACGACCGCTCGGCGCCGCTCGCCGAGGGCTTCGACGACGTGAACGCGATCGGCGCGCCGATGACCGCCGTGTCCGTGGCCTGCAACCACGCGCGCGCCTCGCGCTTCGACGAGGCGGCGGCGCTGTTCGACCGCGCGATGGCGCACCCGCTCGGGGCGCCGCTGGTCACCCTTGCGGCCGGCTTCCAGGGCGCGTTCCTCGACTTCCCGCAGTCGCGGCTGGATGGCGCCGTGGCCGGGCTTCGCGAGGTTGTGGGCGCGCTCGAGCGCTTCGACCCGTCGAACCGACTGTCGCTCTTCCTCGGCTACGGGGCGCTGATCCACGACGAGCGCGGGGAGGACGACGCCGCGGTGGAGATGGCCGAGCGGATGGTGCGGCTCACCGAGCGCTCGTGGATGAGCAGCTACGTGAGCGGCCTGGCGCACACGTTCAAGGCGGGGATGCACGCCCGGCACGGCCACTTCGCGGAGGCGGAGCTCGAGCTCGGCCGCGTGCGCCCGCTGGTCCGCAACTGGCGGGCGGAGAACTATGTGGCGCGCGCGATGCTCGCCGCCGGGCGCGGCGACCACGAGGGCGCCTCGGAGGCCGCCGCCGCCGCGATCGAGCACGGCGCGCTCAACACCTGGTTGGGCCGGGCACGGCTCACGTCGATGCTCGTTCCGGTGCTGGTCGACGCGGGCCAGCCGTCGTGGGCGCGCGAGCTGCTCGACAGCGGCCTCCAGGCCTGCCCGCCCGAATGCCGCGCCCCGCGCATGTACGCCCAGCGCGCCTGGCTGCGCCGCAACGAGGGTGATGATCCCGGGGCGCTCGAGGACCTCGTGGCCGCCTGGCACCAGGCGGACTCGGAGGCGCAGCACCTCGTGCGCCGCGAGTGGCGCTGGCTCGAGCCGCTCCTCTGGACGGCGCTCGAGCAGGAGACGCTGCCACCCGACGAGGTGATCGCGGCGATCGAGGCCGCGCTGCCCGGCGGGGCCGCGCTGCTGCCGTTCACCCGCCATCCGGTTGCGGAGGTGCGGCGGGCGGCGCTCGTCTCAGCGGTCGGCTCCGGTCATCCGGAGTCGCCCCGGGTGGTGGCGGAGCTCGAGCGCGATGCCGACGAGGGCGTGGCGGCAGCGGCGCGGGCATCCGGGCGCCGCCTCGCCAGCGAGCCGCCGCCGCTCGTGTTCACGCTGCTCGGCGGCTTCGGACTGCGGCGCGGCTCGTTCACCGTCACCGAGGAGGCGTGGGAGCGGCGCGTGGCGCAGCGGCTCGTGCGCCTGCTGCTCGTCCGCCGCGACACGCCGGTGCCCGAGGACCTGCTGTTCGAGGCGTTCTGGCCGGACAAGGCCGCCGACGCCGCGCGCCGCGGCCTCCAGGTGGCCGTGTCGAGCGCCCGCGCCGTGCTCGACCCGCCGGGCGCGGAGCACACCACCATCGAGGTGCTCGAGCGCTCCTACCGGCTGCGCCTGCGCGCCGGCGATTCCGTGGACGTCGACGAGTTCGAGCGCGCGGCGCAGACGGCGCTGGCTGCCGATGGCCCGGAACGGCTGACGCTGCTCGAGATCGCCGCCACGCGCTGGGGCGGCGAGCCGCTGCCCGAGGACCGCTATGAGGACTGGGCGATCGCCTGGCGCGAGGGGCTGCTCGACCTCTACGGGCAGGTGCTGGGAGCGCTGTCCGACGGTCACGCGGCGGCTGGCGACCACGCCCGCGCGATCGAGGCGAGCCGCAAGGCGGTGGAGGTGGATCCGCTCGACGAGGGCGCCCACCGCCGCCTGATGCTCTCCTACGCGCGCTCGGGCCGCCGCGGGCACGCTTTGCGCCAGTTTCTGGCCTGCCGCCGTGCGCTTGTGGACGGCATCGGCGTCGAGCCCGCGGAGGAAACCGCCGCTCTACAGCGCCAGATCCTCGCCGGCGAAGCCGTGTGAGCGCCCCGTGAGCGCCCGTCCATACGGTCCTTCGCATGGGGATCCGGACCTTCATCGTCCGCGTAAGCGAGACGGAACCACGAGTGATCGTCGAAGACGTGCGCAGCCGCGAGCGGGTTGTGGCTAGGGACCTGAGCGCCGTGGCCGAGGCAATCGGCCGCCTGCTCGAGGCCGAGACGTCCGAGCGCCCTAGCCCGACTCGCGCAGAGCCGCGCGCCTGATCTTCCCGCTTGCGGTCTTGGGCAGCTCGTCGATGAAGTCGACGATGCGCGGGTACTTGTAGGGCGCGGTCTCGCCCTTCACGTGGTCCTGGAGCTCCCGGGCCAGCTCGTCGCTCGGCTCGCGCCCCTCGCGCAGCACCACAACCGCGCGCACCACCGCGCCGCGCTCCTCGTCAGGCGCCGCTACTGCGGCCGCCTCGGCCACGGCCGGGTGCGACACCAGCGCCGACTCCACCTCGAACGGCCCGATCCGGTAGCCCGCGGAGATGATCACGTCATCCGAGCGGCCCTCGAACCAGAGGTAGCCGTCCTCGTCCTCGCGCACGCGGTCGCCCGTGCGCCAGACGTCGTCGGGCCCGTCGATGAAGAAGGTGGGCACGGTGCTCGGATCGGCGCACAGCTCGCCCTCGTCGATCCAGAGCTTGAAGCCGGGGAGCGGCTTGCCCATCGAGCCGGGGCGGACCGGCGGGCCGATCGGCATGCCGGTGAGAGCGCCGGTCTCGGTCTGGCCGTAGCCGTCATGGATCTCGACGCCCACTGCCTCGGACCAGAGCCGCACGATCTCGGGATTGAGCGGCTCTCCTGCCGCGACGGCGTGGCGCAGCGTGGGCAGCTCGCGCAGCTCGGTGCGCTTCGCGATCGTGCGGTACTCCGTGGGCGCCATGCAGAGCACGTTCACGCCCTCGCGCTCCACGGTCGCGAGGCGTTCCTCGGGGTCGAAGCGGGTGTCCTGGAGCAGCGCGGTGGCGCCGCGTACCCAGGGCGCCATGAACACGTTGCGTGCGGACTTCGACCAGCCGCTTGCCGCTGTGCACCAGCAGAGGTCGCCCTCGCGGGCGCCGAACCAGTGCTCGGCCTGCACGTGCTGGCCAGCGAGGTAGCGCTGGCCGTGCCGGATCGGCTTGGGCTCGCCGGCGGTGCCCGACGTGAACGTGATGAGCGCGGGATCCGTGGGGGAGAGGTCGAGCGCCGGGTGAGGGTCGGACTCGAAGAGGCGCTCGTCCGGGATCACGAGCAGATCGCCGTCGAAGCCAGTTGCCTCCACCGTCTCGACGTCGCGCTCGTCTGCCAGCACGGCCCGCGGCTCGACGCGGTCCATTCGCTCGCGCAGGTCCTTCGGCCGCAGCTGCTCGGTGCACGGCAGCGCGACCGCGCCGATCCGGAAGCAGGCCACCATCGCGTAGACCCACTCCGGCCGGTTGCCGACGACGGTCATCACCACGTCGCCGCGCTGGACGCCGCGGGCCGCGAGCGTGCCGGCCAACCGGGCCGACCGGTCTGCTACCTCAGCGAAGGTAACGGTGCTGCGTAACCCGTCACGGCCGACGGCGATCAACGCCATACGGTCCTGCGGAACCTTCTCCACAACATCCAGTGCGAAGTTCATCGAGGCGGGAATCGTAGGGCGCAGGAACGGGCCGGACGGCAGCGAAGTCTTTCCGTGACTGTTTGGTGTAGAGTGCCGACCACGCCGAATCCGCAAGAGCGGAGCCGGGGAACCAGTTTCTGGG
>DATBKS010000343.1:0-3079 GCA_036555755.1 Thermoleophilaceae bacterium | reverse complement strand
GCTGCGTTCGGCGCTTCGCTACGTCCGCTCCACTCCCGGGTTGTTGATCCCGCTCGTACTGATGGGCGTGATCGGCACGCTCTCCTACAACTTCCAGACGCTGATGCCGCTGCTCGCCCGCTTCACCTTCCACGGGCACGCCGGCACGTACGCCGTGCTGACGACGGCGATGGGCGTCGGCGCCTTGGTGGGCGCGCTCGCGGCGAGCTCGCGGCGCGAGATCGGCCCGCGCCTGCTCGTGGCATCGGCGGTGGCGTTCGGCGTCGGCTTGCTGATGGCCGCCGCCGCACCCACGCTCGACACCGAGGCCATCTCGCTCGCGCTCACCGGTGCAGCCAGCGTCACTTTCGCCTCGAGCGTCAACTCGAGCCTGCAGCTGCGCGTCCGGCCCAGCATGCGCGGGCGCGTGATGGCGCTCTACTCGGTGGTCTTCCTCGGCAGCAACCCGATCGGCGGGCCGCTGATGGGCTGGATCTCGGGCGCGGCCGGGCCGCGTGCCGGGCTGCTCCTCGGCTCGGGCGCCGCGATCGCGGGCGGACTGGTCGCGCGCGTGGCGTTCAAGCGCATGCCGGACGTGAACACCGGCGAGCACCGCGCCGTCCAGCTGCATCCGGACGAGGGTCGCCGCCGCGCGGCTACAGCGGGCAGGGACGCAAGGGGCAGGCGTGGTTCGCCTGTGCGCCCGGCTGCTGCATCGGCGGACCCGGGCACGGCGGGCACGGGTTAGGCGGCACGGGCCCCGGCGTGGGCGACGGCGAGACGGTGATCGTCTCGACGGTCACGCCCTTCGAGTTCTTCGCGACGAGCGAGACGAGCTTGGTCGCGTCCGCCTTCTGGCCGGCCCAGAAGCGCGCCTTGCCGCGCTGCCTGCCGTGGTAGCGCTTGCCGCGCTGTGTGTGCATCGTGACGGTCTGACCGTCGGCGAAGGTGCCCACCACCGTCACCTCGCCGCGGCGAGCGATTCCGCCCAGCACGGTGGCGCTGCCGTTCTGGTTCACGAACGACGTGTAGGCGAGCCGCAGCTTGTGCTTGCCCGAGCGGTCGCAGAACGCGTTCTTCTGGGTCCCGTCTTTCAGGCGGAAGCAGACGCCCTTCGCGGCGGTCTTCGAGTCCCAGGCCACCAGCGTCACGGCACCGTGCTTCACGACCATTACCTGGTGCCGCTGCACGCGTGCGCCGGAGGGAGCAGCGGCCACAACGAGCGCGACCGCGCTCGTCACGACTACTCCCGCGGTGAGCCTCCCAGCCCTCACGACCTCCCAGAGGTTACGCCGTTACGAGCTCGACGGGCACCAGCTCGAGCTTGAGCGACCGTCCCTGGCGGATCACCGTCGCCTCCACCTTGGCGCCGATCAGCTCGGCGACCATCATGCGCTGAAGGTCGCCGACGTCCTCAATGCGCTGCCCGTCGAGCTCCAGGAGCAGGTCCTCGGGCCGCAGGTCGGCGCGCGCCGCGGGGCTTCCTTCCACCACCTCGACGACCTCGACGCAGTTGCCCGGACCCGCGTGCGGAGGCAGCGGCCGCACGCCGCCGGCGATGCCGAGGTAGGCGCGCCGCACGCGGCCCTCGCTCATCAGCGAGCCGATGATCTTGCGCGTGGCGGGGTTGATCGGGACCGCGAGGCCGAGGCCGACGCCCGCCACCGCGGTGTTCACGCCGACCACCCTGGCCACGCTGTCCACCAGCGCACCCCCGGAGTTGCCGGGGTTGAGCGAGGCATCGGTCTGGATCAGGTTGTCGATCACGCGCACGGCCTGGCCGGAGCGCGCCGGGAGCGAGCGGCCGAGCGCCGACACCACGCCGGCGGTCACCGAGCCGGCGAAGCCGTTCGGGTTCCCGATCGCCACAACGAGCTGGCCGACACGAAGCTCCTCCGCCTCCCCGAGGTGGGCGGGCTCGAGGTCGGACGCCTCGGCGCGCAGCACCGCGAGGTCCGACAGAGGGTCGCTGCCGACGACCTCGAAGCCGAAGTCGCGCCCGTCGGTGAACTGGGCGCGCCCGCGGCGGCGCCGACCCGCCACCACGTGCGCCGACGTGAGCAGGAAGCCGTCCGGGGTGAGCACGACGCCCGAGCCGGCGCCCACCGGCACGCTGCCGCCGCGGGTGCGGCGCATCACGCGCAGGTTGGCCACCGACCGGCCGACCTTCTCCGCCACCCCCACGACGGTGCGCGAGTAGGCGTCGAGGGCCTCGAGCTCCTCGGGTGGCACCGTGGTCATTGGAAGCTCACCTCCAGCTCGCGCTCGTCGGTGCCGCGCACGACGGTGAGCGGCAGCTTTCCGCTCTCGGGCAGCGAGTCGAGCACCGCGTAGAGCGAATCCACGCTCTCGATTCCGCGCTCGCCGGAGGCGGCGATCAGGTCGCCCCGCTCGATGCCGGCTACGGCCGCGGGGCTGCCGTCCTCCACTCCGCGCACCAGCAGCCCGTCGCGCTCGGGCAGGCCCACCGCCCGGCGCATGCGGCGCGCGACACGCGGGGGCGCGACCGCGACGCCGAGGCGCGGCGTGGCCTTGGCCTCGCCGCGGGCGAGCGTCTCGATCCGCTCGCGCAGCGCGGCCGCGGGCAGCGCGAGGATCAGGTTGCCGTCCACGCGAATCGTGTTGATGCCGATGAGCCGGCCGTCAGCGTCGAGCAGCGGGCCGCCGGACGAGCCGCGCGGCAGCGCCGCGGTGTGCTCGATGGCGCCCGCCACCCGGCGGCCGCGCGGGCCGCGGAAGGTGCGCGGGCCCGACGACACGAAGCCGAAGGTCACGCGCAGACCCCGTCCCCCGGGGTTCCCGAGGGCGACAACGGGCGTGCCGATGCCGGGCTCGGCGCCGTCGCCCCACTCGAGCGGCGGGCGGCCGTTGGTGGGCACGCTGATCACGGCCAGGTCGAGATCGCTGTCAACGCCCGCGACGGTGCCGCTCTCGGTCGTCCCGTCGGCGAAGGTGACCATCACCTCGTCGCGCCGCAGGTTGTGCGCGTTGGTGAGCACCTGGTCCTTGCCGACGATCGTTCCGGAGCCGAGTCCCCAGCCTCGCCCGAGGCCGACGACGGAGTGTCCGTGGCGCTCCGCGGTTCCCGAAATCACCTGCT
>DATBKS010000342.1:0-4656 GCA_036555755.1 Thermoleophilaceae bacterium | reverse complement strand
GCTAACTCGAGCGTGCGAGTTAGGTCGACGGGTAGTTTGGACTCGCAGGCGGTTAATGCCCCCGTAACAGGATGCTGAAACCTCAGATATCTGGAATGAAGGAATTGGCGCGTTAGCCCAAGTCTTTCGCCTGATTTTCCGCCTCCGTAAGCGGAATCGCCGCAAACCGGGTGACCTATCGCCGCCATATGGGCGCGGATCTGATGAGTGCGTCCGGTCTCGAGTTTGACTCTCAGGAGCGAGGTGCGCGGGAGTTCCTCCTCGATCTCGAAGTGGGTGCGCGCCTCGCGCGGCGTGTCGGTGCGCGTGGAGATGAGGTTGCGTGACACGCGATCGCGACCCACTGGCGCGTCGATGGTGCCGCTGCGCGCCGGGCGGCCCTCCACGAGCGCCGCGTACTCGCGCTCCAGCTCGCGCTTTCGGATCAGCTCCTGGAGCGCCCGGTGCACGTGCTCCGACTTGGCCACCACCAGCAGGCCCGACGTGTCGCGGTCGAGCCGATGGACGATTCCCGGCCGCAGCGGGTCACCGCCCGCGGCCCCGCGCGCCGCCAAGGCCTGGGACAGCGTGCCCGTGGCATGACCGGCGGCCGGATGCACGACCACGCCGGCGGGCTTGTCCACCACGAGCAGGTAGTCGTCCTCGAAGACGACCTCGAACGGCACGCCTTCCCCCGCTGCCGGATCGGCGGGATCGGGCGGCGCCTCCATCTCGGCCTCCACGGTCTCCCCCGCTGCAAGCGCGTGGCTCTTCGGCCGCGCCCTCCCGTCAACGGTCACGAGCCCGGCGTCGATCAGTCGCTGCGCCTTCGCACGTGAGCCCACCTCCGGCTCGGCCGCGAGCCGCACGTCGAGGCGCTTGCCCTGGTCGTCCTCGTCCGCGACGAACCGGACGGTGTCCATCAGGCGGGGTCCGGCGCGTGTTCGGGCTGCCCCTCGATCACCCAGAGGAGGATCAGCACTCCAACCACCACGCACGAGTCGGCCACGTTGAAGGCGGGCCATAGGCGAGGATCGATGAAGTCGGTGACCGAGCCCATCCGCGCCCGGTCGGCGAGGTTGCCGAGCGCCCCGCCGAGGATCAGCCCCACGGGCAGCCACAGGTGCGGCGTGTTGGAGCGGATCACGAAGTAGACGACGAGCGCTCCGAGCGCGAGTCCGATCAGCGCGGCCACAACGGCGCCGCCGCCCGCCAGTGCGCCGAACGCCACACCCTTGTTGCGCGCGTTCGTGATGTCGAGGATCCCGGAGAGCACGGCGCGGTGCTCGTCCGGAAACAGCGAGCTGCGCACGATCGACTTCGTGAGCTGGTCGACGACCACCACGACGCCGGTGACGATCAGCGCCCTTCGCCAGCTGGGAATCACGGGAGCGCTACCCGTGGACTGCCCTGACGACCAGCCCGCCCACCAGGAAGAGCACGAGGATGGCGACCATCGGGCTGAGGTCGATCCCCCCGCCGCCGACCCGGATCGACGGCACGAAGCGGCGGAAGAGGTTGAGGTAGGGGTCGGTGACGTCGCGGACGAAGCCGAGCACGATGTCGAGCCAGCGCGAGTACGGCAACGTCGGCAGCCAGCTCATCAGGATTCGCACGAAGATCAGCACGAAGTAGACGACGATGAGCGTGTCGAGGTAATTCGCGATGTCGACGCGGTCGATCGCGAGCGGCACGATCATTTCTTGCCGCCCTCGACGACAGCAGTCACCGCGTCGTGGAAGGCCGCCCGGAGGCCCGCGCGCTCGAGCGCCTCGAGGCCGCGAGCCGTGGAGCCGCCGGGCGATGTGACCCGCCGGCGCAGAGCCGCAGTGTCCCTCTCGTTGGCCTCGAGCACCGCCGCCGTGCCGGCAAGGGTCTGCACGGCCATCTGGCTCGCGTCGGCGGGCTGGAGCCCGTGTCGGACCCCCGCGTCCACCATCGCCTCGGCCACGAGCGCCACGAAGGCGGGGCCGCAGCTCATCAGCGCCATCGCGGGCTCGATCAGCGGCTCGTCCACCCGTACGACCACGCCCACGCGCTCGAACAACTCGACTATCTCCTGCTCGGGCCCGTCGTCCGCGTGATGGCCGGGCGCGTAGCACGACACGCCCTGGCGGACCTCAGCCGGGATGCTCGGCAGGAAGCGGTAAACGGGGATGTGCCGGTAGGCGCGCTCGAGGTCGTCGAGCTTCACGCCCCCGAGGATCGAGACGATCGCCTTGGCCTTGCCGTCGACCGACTGAGCCACGTCCTCGAGCTGCGCCGGCTTGTGGCAGAGGAAGAGCGCGTCGACCCGCTCGGCCACCTCCGCGTTCGAGCCGACGGCCTCGCCCCCAAGCTCCTTGGCAAGCGCCTCGGCCTTCTCGGGGACGATGTCGGTGACGATCGCGGGCTCGCCAAAGCCGCGCGCCAGCGCGCTCGCCATGTTGCCTGCCCCGATCAGCCCGATCTGCATTGGCGCCGAAGGATAGGGGCGCGAGACCGCGCCGCTAGGACTGGTTGAAGAAGCCCTTCTCGATCAGCCGAGCGCGCTCCTCGGCCGACACCTCGACGTTGCGAGGCGTGAGCAGGAACACCTTGTCGGCGATCCGCTGCATGCCCCCGTCAAGGGCGTACGTGAGGCCGGAAGCGAAGTCGATCAGCCGCTTCGAGAGGTCAGTGTCGGTGCCCTGCAGGTTGAGGATCACCGGGATCGAGTCCTTGAACTGATCGGCGATCTGCTGGGCGTCGTTGAAGTTCTTGGGGATCACGAGGTGCACCTGCACCCCGTTGCCGCCGCGGCCGCCGTTCTCCACGGGGCGCAGCACGCGGGTGCGGCCGCCCGAGCGGGGCGGCGCGTCGTCATCCGAGAAGATGTCGTCGATCTCGTCGCGGCGACGGCGGGAGGGCATCCGGCGGACGTTCGGGCGCTCGCGGTAGCGGTCCTCGAGCTCAGCCTCGGGCTCGATTTCCTCCTCGTAGTAGCCGTCGTCCTCCTCGGCAAGGCCGAAGTAGACGAGCGCGCGGTGCCAAGTGTCGCGTAGCGCCATGATGCGGTCTTTCGCCCGCCGAGCGGGAAATCCTGCGATTTACACGTTACAGCGTTCTCTAGGCTCAGACCATAGATGCCCGACCCCGAAAATGCCCAGCAATTTCAGCTTAACCGGGGCTCCACGACCCTGCACGGGGAGCAGTCCGGCGAGGGCGATCCCGTAGTCCTGCTCCACGGTCTCACCGCCACGCGGCGCTACGTGGTCATGGGCTCGCGCTACCTCCCCACGCACGGACGGCGAATCGTGCCCTACGACGCCCGCGCACACGGCGAGTCGGACCCCGCCGAGGCGCCAGGCGCGTACGAGTACTCGGACCTGGTCGCGGACCTCGGTGCCGTGCTCGACGGCCTTGACATCGAACGGGCGACGCTTGCGGGGGCCTCGATGGGCGCGCACACCGCGCTCGCGTTCGCCCTGGCCCACCCCGAGCGCGTAGCCGGCCTGATCCTGATCACGCCCGCTTTCGCCGGCCAGGTGCGCGAGGAGGAGCTCTCCGACTGGGACGCGCTCGCCGACGGCCTCGCGAACGGCGGCATCGAGGGCTTCGTGGAGGCGTGGACGCCGCCGGCCGACGAGCGCTGGCGGGAGACCGCCACGCTCGTCGTGCGCCAGCGGCTCGCGCGACACCGTCATCTCGACGCAGTGGCCGATGCCCTGCGTGTCGTGCCGCGCTCGCGCCCCTTCAACTCGCTCGACCAGCTCGACGAGCTGGACGTGCCGGCGCTCGTGGTGGGAAGCCGCGACGAGTCGGATCCCGGCCATCCGCTCGGGGTGGCCGAGGAGTACGTCAGGCGGCTTCCTCAGGCGCGCCTACTTCTTGAAGAGGAAGGAAGATCGCCGATCGCCTGGCAAGGCGCGCAGCTCTCCCGGGCGATCGACGAGTTCCTGGCGAAGTAGCGCCACGGAGCGCCGGGCCGCGTTCCCGGCGCTCCGCAGATTTGAGCGTTACTAGCTGCTCTGGGCCACCTGGCGCTGGAGGCGACCGGTGCGGACGACGGCGAAGGCCGTGCCGCAGAGGGCGATTCCGAGCGCGCACGAGGCGAGCACGATTGCCAGTGTGTGGTCGTCGCCGCCCTTCGGCTGGACCTCACGCACGATCACGTTCGGGGCCTGCGTCGTGGTGATCGGCTTGGCGTTGGACTGGGTGTCGCTGGCGAAGCCCGCGGGCAGCGTGTAGCGCTGGCCGGTGACCGGCTTGGCGTTGGTCTGGCTGTCGGTGCGGAACCCGGCAGGCGGGGTGTACGCGGTGGTGGACGATCCGCCAACGAGGACGGAGCCCTCGTAGTGGGCGCCGTTCGACGGGGCGAATCCGGCCGGGCGACCATGGTTGTGGTACTGCTGAGCCGCCTTGATCGCGGCGACTTCCTGGCTGACGGGGTGGTAGTCGAGGGGCCGCGCGCCGGCTGTGGCCGGGAGCGCGACTGCGAACAGAGCACCGCTGAGAGCCATTGCGCGAACGGCTCTGTTGACTCGGCGATGTGCCTTCATGAGGTGTGACCTCCTGGGGGGTGTCGGTCCTCCGGTGAGGCCCGACGAGGGTGGGTGGGGGCGTATTGGCCACCGTACGACGCTTTCTGTGGCGCTTCCGCGCATTCGTGCGCGCACGAGTGTGTATTCCTACGCACTCGACTCAGACCACCGGGCC
>DATBKS010000341.1:0-5454 GCA_036555755.1 Thermoleophilaceae bacterium | reverse complement strand
ACCGCCACGGGCACCGGCCTCAACACGCACGCGGACTTCGCTGCCAGCGTGCGCGCCAAGCTGGCCGACGCGACCGGAGTGGAGGCCCAGCCGCCCGCCGACCCGTTCGAGGCGCAGGCCAACCGCGACGCCCTCGTCGAGCTGTCGGGCGCGCTCAAGGTGGTGGCCGTCTCGCTGTCCAAGATCGCGAACGATCTGGCGCTCATGGGCTCCGGGCCGCGCGCCGGCCTCGGCGAGATCAGGCTACCCGAGCTGCAGAAGGGGTCGTCGATCATGCCGGGCAAGGTCAATCCGGTGATCCCCGAGGTCGTGCTCCAGGTATCCGCGCAGGTGATCGGCAACGACACGGCGATCACGATCGGCGGCATGCAGGGCCAGTTCGAGCTGAACGTGCGGGTGCCGCTCATCGCCCGCAACCTGCTCCAGTCGATCGGCCTGCTGACGAGCGCCTCCACGTTGCTCGCCGAGAAGTGCGTGGACGGCATCGAGGCGAACGAGGAGGCGCTGACCCGCTACGGCGAGTCGACTCCCGCCGCGGCCACCGGCCTCAACGAATACATCGGCTACGACCGCGCCACCGAGATCGTCAAGGAGTCGGTGGCGTCAGGAAAGACGATCCGCGAGGTCGCCAAGGAGCAGGGCGTCGACGACGAGACGCTCGACAAGGCATTGGATCTCCGGGCTCTGGCGCGACCCCACGACTAGGTCGCAGGTCGCAGGTCGCAGGACCGTGGACTAGCGTGAGGCGCGCTTAGCGCGGTACATCGAGGCGTCCGCGTGGCGCATCAGCGCCTCGACCTCGGCCGCGTCCTCGGGCCAGATGGCGCGGCCGATGCTCGCGCCGACGACCAGCGTCTCGCTGCCGACTTCGAACGGCCACTCGAACGCCGCCGCCACGCGCTCGGCTGCGGCGTCGATCTCCGAGGCGCTGCTCACGTCCGAGAGGACGATGGCGAACTCGTCGCCGCCGAGGCGGGCGACGGTGTCGGTCGCGCGCACGGTGTCGAGCAGCCTTGAGGCCACCTGGCAGAGCAGCTCGTCGCCGACCGCATGGCCGCGCTCGTCGTTGACGGCCTTGAAGTCGTCGAGGTCCACGAAGAAGAGGCCGAGCGGCGCATCGCTCGAGCGGGCGCGTCCGAGCGCGCGCTCGATCTGCTCGCCGAAGTAGGCGCGGTTGGCCAGCCCGGTGAGCCCGTCGTGCCGCGCCTGGTGGGTGACGTGGTCGATCAGGCGGCCGTTCTCGAGCGCGCTCGCGGCGTGGGCGGCCACGCCGGAGAGGCGGTCGAGCAGGTCCTGACGCGGATCGAGCCGCTCGCGGCGCGAGTGCACGGCGGCCGTGAGCATGCCGAGCAGGTGACCGTGCGCGACGATCGGCACCGCGATCAGCGACAGCGCGGCGAAGCGCTGCATGAGCCGGCGCACGAAGCGGTCGCTGGAATCCTGGGCGAAGAAGATGGGGGACGGCTCGGGGTCCTCGGTGAGGTCGGCGAGGATCGGGGTGTCGGACGGGCGGATGCGCAGCTCGCTGAAGTCGCCATCGGCAACGGCGGCCTCGCCCCACGACGCCGCAAACGCGAGCTCCTGCTCGTCCTCGTTCCACAGGAACACGCCGACGCGGTCGCAGTCCACCACCGCGGGCACCGCCTCGGCCAGCCGTACGGCCACCTCGTCGCTCGTGCCGGCGGCGGCGAGCACACGGGCCAGCTCGAGCAGCACGCGGGCTTCGTTGTGGCGCCGCTCGGCGTCGGCCAGCGCGGTGGCGCCGTCTAGGGCGCTGGCCGCGTAGCGCGCGTAGAGGTCCCAGAGCTGGTGCTCCTCGGGGAAGAACTGGGTGGAGTCCGACATCGCGACGAGCCGGCCGTAGTGGCGCTGGTGCGAGTTCACGTCGGCCACGAGCCAGGTGCTGGGGAGGTCGCTTGCGGGGGTGGAGAGCAGGCCCTCGGCGAGCACGCGCGCCTCGCTGCCGTTGAAGCCGCTGTGGTGGCAGCGCAGGGTCGACTCGCCGGGCACGCGCACCGCCAGCAGGTAGCGCGGAGCACGCACGGCGGTGGCCGCCCGCTCGGTTACGCGTGCGAGCACGGTGTCGAGGTCGCCACCCGCGATCAGCTCGCCCGCGGTGGCGTAGACGCTCTCGAGGCTCTCGCTCATCGTCGCGAGCTGCGCCTCGAGGGCGGTCACGTGCTCGGCCGGGTCGGCGCGCAGGGCGGCAAGGTCCTTGTCCCAGGTGATCGTGTAGACGCAGTGCGAGTCGCCGCGCAGCACGCACGCGGACTCCTCGACGGCGGCGGCGGGGAGTCCGAACAGGACCGTGCTCTGGCCGAGGAGTCCGGCCGTCCAGTTGCAGTGGTGGCGGCTGCGCGCAAAGCCCTCGCGCTCCTTCGCGCGAACGACGGCGCGGCCTGGCGCGACATCCTGCGCGTCCATCTCGGCGACGGTGGTGAAGCGGCCGGCGGTCAAGGTGATCTTGCCGAGCACCGCTTCCGGCGAGCCGAACGAGCGGAGCAGCGTGGCCACCGGGGTGCCGGCGTGCTGGGACAGCGTCTGCTCGCCGACCCGGCGGGCGATCAGCGGATCGTCGGTGAGCTCCTCCGCGGCGTCGAAGAGCGCGACGGCGACGTCGTAGGAGATCCAGTTCGAGACGTCGTCCAGGTACTCGGGCGTGTGCGGGCAGCCAGAGCGCTCGAGCAGCTCCGCTACGGCCTGCTCGCCACCGTCCTTGCGCACCCGCCGGAGCAGGACACTCGGCATCGTGCACGCGAAATGACGTCCCCCATCCGTCTCCCCGATCATCACTTGGGTTATCGGCAGAAACGGGGCGGAGCCCCAGTGCGGTTAACCCGCTTGACTAGTCCATGTTCACGGCGACGTACTTCGTCTCGAGGTATTCCTCGATGCCCTCGAAGCCGCCCTCGCGCCCGACCCCAGACGCCTTCACGCCACCAAATGGGGCAGCGGCGTTGGAGACCATGCCCTGGTTCAGGCCGACCATGCCGGTCTCGAGCCCCTCGATCACGCGGATCGCGCGCTTGAAGTTGCTTGTGAAGACGTAGGCGACGAGGCCGTACTCGGTGTTGTTGGCCGCCTTGATCGCGTCCTCCTCGGACTCGAACGAGGTAACCGGCGCCACCGGCCCGAAGATCTCCTCGGACAGCACGCGCGCGTCCGGCGAGACGTCGCCGAGGACCGTCGGCTCGTAGAAGTAGCCGTTCCCGTCGAGCGCGTTGCCGCCGACGACCACGGTCGCGCCCTTGCCACGCGCGTCCTCGACGAGCTCCTCGACCTTGTCGACCGCGTCCTGGTTGATCAGCGGGCCGACCTTGACGTCCTCCTCGGTGCCGCGCCCGACCTTGAGCGCGCCCATCTTCTCGGCGAGCTTCTTGGCGAACTCCTCGGCGACGGGCTCGGCAACGTGGAAGCGGTTGGCGCTCGTGCACGCCTCGCCGATGTTGCGCATCTTGGCGAGCAGCGCGCCGTCGACGGCGGCGTCGAGATCGGCGTCCTCGAAGACGAGAAACGGGGCGTTGCCGCCAAGCTCCATCGACACCTTGAGGATCTGCTCGGAGGCCTGCTCGAGGAGCATGCGGCCGACCTCGGTCGAGCCCGTGAAGGACAGCTTGCGCGTGCGCGGGTCGCGGATCAGCGGCTCCATCGTCTTGCCCGACGATGAGCTCGTGACGATGTTGAGCACGCCGCCGGGCAGCCCGGCCTCCTCGAGGATCTGCGTGAGGGCGAGCATCGAGAGCGGCGTCTGGCTCGCGGGCTTCATCACCATCGTGCAGCCTGCCGCGATGGCGGGCCCGATCTTGCGGGTCCCCATCGCCATCGGGAAGTTCCACGGCGTGATCTGCACGCACGGGCCGATCGGCTGCTTGAGCGTGAGCACGCGGCCGACGCCGTTGCCCGACATGTTGAACTGGCCGTGGATGCGCGTGGCCTCGCCGGCGAACCAGCGGAAGAACTCCGCGGCGTAGGCGATCTCCGACTTCGACTCCGCGAGCGGCTTGCCCATCTCGAGCGTCATCAGCAGCGCAAGCTCATCCGCGCGCTCCACCAGCTTCTCGAAGCCCTTGCGCAGAATCTCACCCCGCTCGATCGGAGGCACGGCGGCCCACGAGTCCTTGGCTTCAACCGCGGCGTCGAGCGCACGCATCGCGTCAGCCGGGTTGGCATCTGCGACCTCGCACAGCGCCTCGCCGGTTGCGGGATCGATCACTTCCAGGGTCGCGGACTCGCTCGCGTCGATCCACTCGCCTCCGATGTAGAGGTGCTTTTCAACGCTGTCTACAACCGTCTGCTCTTGCGTAGCAATGCTCATGTGGCCACCGTTTCAGTACCGAGTTCCTCAGAAATCGCAACATCGAGCGAATAGTCGATCGGCAGCACGATCAGCGATGGAACGTCCATGCCGAGCGCCTGCTCGAGCCGTTGCGGAAAGTCTTCGACCGACTCGCAACGCCAGGCCGGCATCCCGAAGGACTCGGCCATACGCACGAAGTCGGGGTTGGTGAAGTCGACGCCGAAGTGGCGGCCGAACTTCTTGTCCTGCTTCCACACGATCGAGCCGAACTGGGCGTTCTCCCAGATCACGTTCACGATCGGCGTCTTGAGCCGCACGGCGGTCTCCAGCTCCTGCACGTTCATCAGGAAGCCGCCGTCGCCGTTGACGGTGACCACGTTGCGGTCGGGGTGCACGAGCTTGGCCGCGATCGCGGTCGGCAGCGCGATCCCCATGCCCGCGAGGCCGTTGGCGATCAGCGCCGTGTTCGGCTCGTGCGCCGGGAACATGCGGGCGATCCACAGCTTGTGCAGGCCGACGTCGGAGATCAGCATGTCGTCGCGGCCCAGCGCCTTGCGGATCTCCCACAGCGCCCGCGGCGGCTGCAGGGGGAACGCGTCGTCGTCCTTGGCCGCCTCGAAGCGGCCGAGCACGATGTCGTTCAGGCGCGACTCGCGCAGGGTGTGCGGCGCGTGCCGCAGCTCCTCGGAGAGCCGCGAGAGGATGTGATAGAGGTCGCCGACCAGGTCGACCTCCGTGACGAAGTGCTCGTCCACCTCGGATGGGACGCTGTCGATGCAGACGATCTTCTTGTCCCGGTGGGGGTTCCAGTTCGACGGCGCGTGCTCGACCAGGTCGTAGCCGACGGTGATCACCACGTCGGCGTCCTCGAAGCCGGCCAGCGCGTAGTCGCGCGACTGCAGGCCGACCGTGCCGAGCGCGTGGGAGTCCGTGTAGTCGAGCGACCCCTTGCCCATGAACGTCTCGGCCACGCCGATCCCGCTGGCCCGCGCGAGCTCCCGCAGGGCGGCGGCCGCGCCGGCGCGGGCCACGCCGTTGCCGGCCAGGATGATCGGGTTGATGGCCGAGCGGATGATCTCCACGGCCTCCAGGAGCTCGCCCGCGCTGGGCTCCAGCCGGCGCTGGTGGCCCTTGACCGGCAGCGGCTCGGCCTCGAC
>DATBKS010000340.1:0-6745 GCA_036555755.1 Thermoleophilaceae bacterium | reverse complement strand
TACCGCCACGGGGATTCGAACCCCGGTTTCCGCCGTGAGAGGGCGGCGTCCTAGTCCCCTAGACGATGGCGGCCTAGAGACGGGTAAGGCTACCAATGGGTCGGCAGACATTCCCAGGCCTTTAGCGCGGCTTCGACCTGCCCAACGCGGCTATGCTTGCGCCGTTCACGGTCGGTGGCCAAGGGAAGTCCGGTGAGAATCCGGCGCGGTCCCGCCACTGTAACCGGATGTGCCAGCCGCAAGAACGCCACTGAGGACGCCACAGCGGACTTGGGAAGGCGCGGCGACAGGCTAAGCCGGTAGCCAGGAGACCTGCTCCGACCGCAAGCCACGGATATCCCTCGCGGAAAGGGGAAGGCTCACATGAAGCATCACCGGCTCAAGACCCTCGGGGTCGTCTTCGCGGCCCTGGTCTCAGTCGCCCTTGTCAGCACGGCGACGGCGGCGCCTGTCACCGTGAACCTGCGGATCGAAGGCGCGACCTCGACGACGTTCGAAGGCCAGGTGACCACCGACGGCAAGACCATCGACGGTCACCCGTGTGACGGCACCAACGGCGGCGCGAACCCAACGCCCGGTCCGACGATGACAAGCGCCCTCGACGACGCATCGATCGCCCACGGATTCCCGTGGAGTGGCACCTGGTTCGACAGCATCCACGACTTCGGCATCGACAGCATCGGTCCCGACGCGAACACCTCGACGCAATTCTGGGGCTACGCCTACCAGGGAAAGCCGTCGGACCTCGGTGGCTGCCAGCAACAGGTTCACAACGGCGATTCCGTGCTCTACGCGTTCGATTTCTTCTCGAAGGTCCACCTGCTCCAGCTGAGCGGTCCGGCCACGGCTCAGGTGGGTCAGCCGGTGACGGTGAAGGTCGTCGACAGCCAGAACAACTCGGCGGTCGCGGGTGCGTCGGTCGGCGGAGCGACTACGGGCGCGGACGGCTCCGCCACCTTCACCTACCCGACCGCCGGCACGGTGCGGCTCAAAGCCGCCAAGTCGGACAGCGTGCGCTCGAACGAGCTCGACGTGTGCGTGTACACCCCTGGCACGAGCGAGTGCAATCAGGTTCCGCCCCCCGCGGCGGGTGACTCGGTCGCCCCCGATGTGACGATCAGCAGCATCAAGAAGGGGCAGAAGTTCGCCCATGGCAAGGGACCGCGCAAGCTGTCCGGCAAGGCGAGCGACGCCGGCGGGCTGTTCCAGGTCTACTTCAGCCTGACGCGCGTGACCCACGCGGGCTGCCAGTGGTACAGCTCCAAGCGCTCGGTGTTCACCAATCTGCACAAGCGTTGCAACGCGCGCTTTCAGCGCGTGGGATCGAATCCGACGTGGAACTACCTGCTGCCGAAGCGTCTCGGCCCCGGCAGGTACACACTGGTGGAGAAGGCGATCGACAAGTCGTACAACGGGTCCCGGGCGACCGTGACCTTCACAGTGAAGCGATGAGGGTCGCGCTCGCAACGGCGCTCGCCATCGGCGTTGCCGCCGCCCCCGCGGCAGCGGCGGCGCCGAAGGTCGACCAGCTCGTCGTGTTCCGCGACGGCTCGTTCAAGAAGAAGACCACGCACGCGCGGCAAGCTGCAGTACGCGTCCACGGCCGCCGCTGCGCAGTGGGCGCGGCCACCCCGCTCGCCGCCCTCATCACGAGCAGGGTGGCGAAGATCGGGTTGAAGGACTTCGGCAGCTGCTCCCGCCGTCCGCGTGACGCGAGCGGGCTGTTCGTCCGCAAGCTCGGCCGGGACGCCAACTCCGGTCAGGACGGCTGGGTCTACAAGGTGGGCAACAAGAGCGGAACGGCCGGTGCCGCGGATCCGACGGGCCCGTTCGGCCATGGCAAGCTCAGGGCCGGCGCGCGGGTGCTGTGGTTCTACTGCCACATCCAGGGCTCGAGCTGCCAGCGCACGCTGGCGTTCAGCAAAGTCGACACCGGGCAGCCGGGCGCGGTGGAGGTTCACGTGCGCGCGTACAACGACCGCGGCAAGGGCATCCCCGCCGCCGGGGTGACGGTGCATGCGGACGCGCTCACCGCCACCACCGACCAGAACGGCGTCGCCCGGCTCACCCCCGGCGCGGGCACCCACACGCTTTACGCGGACGGCGGGGGCTACGTGCGCAGCTTCGACAGCAAGGTGGCCGTCAAGTAGATGCGCGTCGCCGCCGCCCTGCTCGCTCTCGCCACGCTGGCACTCGCCCTTGCGGGTTGCGGCTTCGGCCCCGGGAAGAAGCTGCCGGGCGGCGCGCAGCTCGAGGTCACGCGGAACTTCGGCCAGGCGCAGCTCTACTCCACGAGCATTTCGAGCATCCGCAAGGACGAGACGGTCATGCGGCTGCTCGAGTCGAAGCGCCAGGTGAAGACGAGCTACGGCGGCAAGTTCGTCGACTCGATCGACGGTCTCGCCACCAAGGGCGCCGGCGGGCGGAGCGACTGGTTCTATTACGTCAACGGCATCGAGGCCTCGGTGGGTGCGGCAGACCGGACGCTATCGCCCGGCGACGTGGTCCAGTGGGACTACCGCCCCTGGGACGCGACGCCGCACATCCCTGCGATCGTCGGCGCCTACCCGGAGCCGTTCGTGCGCGGGACCGGCGGCAAGCGCCTCCCCGTGCGCATCGAGTGCTCCGCGCCGAACAGTGACGCCTGCAAGACGGTGGACCAGCGGCTGTCGAGCGAGGGTGCCGTGACGAGCTCGGGCGTGGTCGGCGGCTCGGCTGGGCCGAAGACCCTGCGCGTGGTGGTGGCGCCGTGGACGGCGCTCGACTCGCTCGGCGGCGCGATCGGATCACTCACGCGCGGCCCGGGGGCGAGTGGCGTGTTCGCGCGCTTCGCGCGTGACGGCAACTCTCTGCAGCTGCTCGACCAGTTCGGCCACACCGCGCGCGTAGCGCCGCCCGGCACGGGGCTCGTGGCCGCCACGGCCGCCGAGGGCTCGCAGCCCGTGTGGGTGGTCACCGGCCTGGGCGAGGCGGCGGTGGATCGCGCGGCCCAGTCGCTCGACGTCGCCACGCTGCACAACGCGTTCGCCGTCGCGATCACGCCGGAGGGGAAGGTGCGGCTGCCGGTGGTGAGCCGATGAGCCTCGTGCCCGTCTACCAGCGACGGCCGAGTGCGCTCCACGCCGCGCGCGCAGGTGCGTCGGCCTCCTTCTGCCTGGCGCTCGCGTTCGCGCCGATCCTGTTCGACAACCCGATCGTGCTCGGGTCGCTGCTGGCCGCGATCGTCGCGGCGGCGATCGGCGCGGGAGTGGCGCGCGAGCTGCGCCGCTGGGTCGTGCTGGCGATCGGCTTCGCGCTGCTCGTGATCATCATCAACCCGCTCGTCAACACGGACGGGCTCACGGTTCTCTGGCGCGGCGGCTCGTTCCTCGGCCGGCGCTGGGACATCACGCTCGAGGCCACGATCTACGGCGCGGTCGCCGCCCTGCGCGTGCTCGACGTGGTGCTGGCGTTCGCGCTCATGTCCGTCACGGTCGATCCCGACGACCTGCTGCGCGCCCTGCGACGCATCTCGTACCGCTCGGCGCTCGCCGCGGCGCTCACCACCCGGCTCGTGCCGGTGCTCGCGCGCGACGCGTCACGGAAGAGCGACGCGGCGCGCTGCCGTCCCGAGCCGCCGGGGCGCACGACGGTCGCGCGGGCTGCGCTCGCGGGCTCGCTCGAGCGCGCCGTCGAGCTGGCGGCCGCCCTGGAGGTGCGCGGCTACTCGCGCGCGAGGCGGCCACAGGTCGCCCGCCGCCCCTGGTCGCGCCATGACCTTCGCGTGCTCGCCAGCGCCGTCGCGATCGTCGCGCTCGCGGTCGTCGCGAAGCTCGCGGGCGTCGGTGACTTCCAGGCCTTCCCGCTCACGGAGGTGAGCGCCGGTCCGGCCGAGGCCGCGCTCGGCGCCGCGTTCGTGGCACTGGCCTACGCGCCGTTCAGGGGCGCGACCGGACGGTTGGGGGTGGCTCGTGCCTGAGCCGATCCTCGTCGCCGAGCGGTTCACCTACTCGTACCCGGACGCGCCCGCGCCCGCGCTGGCCGACATCTCGCTCGAACTCGAGCCGGGCTCGTTCAGCTTGCTCGCTGGCGAGTCTGGCTGCGGCAAGTCGACGCTGCTCCGCGCGGCCTGCGGGCTCGTGCCCCACTTCCACGGCGGCGAGGCGTCCGGCGAGCTGAGCGTCGGTGGGCTGTCCGTGCGCGACCACGGGCCCGGCGACCTCTCCGAGGTGTGCGGCACGCTCTTCCAGGACCCCGAGTCGCAGGTGGTGATGGGCGGCGTGCGCGCCGAGATCGCGCTCGGGCTCGAGCACCGCGGCGAGCCGCCGGCGGCGGTGGCGCGCGCAGTTGAGGAGGCGGCGCTCGCGCTCGGCATCGGTCACCTGCTTAACCGCCGCGCGGACACCCTCTCGGGCGGAGAGCTCCAGCGCGTGGCGCTGGCCGCTGCGCTCGCGCATCGTCCGCGGCTGCTCCTGCTCGACGAGCCCACCTCGCAGCTCGACCCAGTGGCGGGCGACGAGCTGATCTGGCTGCTGCGGCGCCTCAACGAGGAGTGGGGGACCACCGTGCTGCTCACCGAGCACCGCGTCGAGCGCTGCCTGCCGGCCAGCGACCGCGTGCTCGCTCTCGACCAGGGACGACTCGTCTGCGACGCCCCGCCCGCCGACTTCCTCGCCTGGGCCGCCGACGTAAAGCCGCCGCTCGCCACTCCTGTGGCCCGGCTCTTCTCCCTGGCGGGACTCACGCCGCTGCCCGCGTCGGTGAAGCAGGCCAAGGCAGCGCTGCGCGACGCGGGGCTGGCGCTGGACGTTCCGCCGCCCGAGCCCACGCCCGCGAGCAGGCGCAAGCGCGGCCAGGCGGCGCTCGAGCTGCGCGGCGTCTGGCATGAGATCGAGGACGGCCCGGCGATCCTGCGCGGAGTCGACGTGCGGGTCGAGCCCGGCGAGCTGGTGGCGCTGATGGGGCGCAATGGCGCCGGCAAGAGCACGCTGCTCAAGCACGCGAAGGGCCTGCTCGAGCCGACCCGCGGCACCGTGAAGAGCTCCGGCGAGGTTGCGCTTCTGCTTCAGAACCCGGGCGACTACCTCATACACGAGCACGCGCGCGAGGAGGCGGGCGAGGCAGCGCTCGTCAGCGCGGGACTGGCCGGCCGCGGCCAGGCCGATCCGCGCGACCTCTCAGGCGGCGAGCGCCAGCGCCTCGCGCTCGAGGTGGTGCTGTCGGGCCAGAACGAGCCCGCCGTGGTCTGCCTCGACGAGCCCACGCGCGGCATGGACCGCGCGCGCAAGGAGGCGCTTGCGCTGCGGCTGCACGAGCTGGCGCAACACGGCGCCGCGGTGATCGTGGCCACGCACGACCCCGAGTTCGCCGCGCGTCTCGCGGACCGCGTGCTGCTGATGGGGGAGGGCGAGCTGATCGCGGACGGCCCCGTGGCCGAGGTGCTCGCGGGCGGCTGGTACTTCGCCACCGAGGTGGCGCGGGTGCTCGGCGGGGCGGGCGGCGCGCTCACGCCCGAGCAGGGCGCCGCTGTGCTGGCACGGGAGCTGGTGTCGTGAGCTGGCAGCTCGCGTCCGCGGCGGTGCTCGCACTTGTGCTGGCGGTCGGCTTCTTCTGGTTCGAGCGCACGCGCCCGTCGGCCAAGGTCGTGTCGCTGGTCGCAACCCTCGCCGCGCTGGCGGTGGTGGGCCGGATCGCGTTCGCGCCGTTCCCCAACGTCAAGCCCACCACCGACATCGTGCTGTTCGCGGGCCTCGCGCTCGGCGCGGCGCCGGGCTTCGCCGTCGGGGCAGTGACCGCTCTCGCCTCCAACGTCTTCTTCGGCCAGGGCCCGTGGACTCCGTGGCAGATGGTCGCGTGGGGTCTGGTGGGCGTACTGGGAGGACTGCTCGGCCGGCTGCTCAACGGCCGCGAGCCGGCGCGGCTACCGCTCGCGCTCGTTTGCGCGGCCGCCGGTTTCGGGTACGGCGCGCTGCTGGACCTCTACCAATGGACCCTCTCCGCCACCCACAGCTTCGCCTCGTACGCAGCCGTTTCCGCGACCTCGTTCCCCTATAACTTGGCTCACGCGGTGGGGAACTTCGTCTTTGCCCTGGCAATAGGGCCCGCTTTCGTGCGGGCGCTGCGCCGTTACCGGCGCCGCTTCGAGGTGCGCTGGGTGCAGCCGGCGGTCGCGGCTGCCCTGGTGGCGGCGCTGCTCGTGCCCGCGCTGGCCGGCACGCAGTCCGCTCAGGGCGCCGCGAGCACGAAGAGCAAGGCGCTCACCTACCTGAAGAAGGCCCAGAACACCGACGGTGGCTTCGGCGGCGCGCCGAAGCAGTCCTCGAGCCCGCTCTACACGGGCTGGGTGGCGCTCGGCATCGCGGCAGCGGGGAAGAACCCGCGCGACGTCCGCAACGGCAAGGCCAACGCCATCTCCTACACGCGCAAGCACCTGCCTAAGGCCACGGACGTCGGCGAGCTCGAGCGCACGATCCTGGTGCTGCACGCCGCGCGCCTGTCCGCGCGCAACTTCGGCCGGCGCGATCTCGTGGCGCAGCTCACCGCCCTGCGGAAGCCCAACGGGTCGTGGGACAACCTCGTCGACCACACCTCCTTCGGCATACTCGCGATGCGCGCCGGCGGCGTCTCGGCGAAGGCGCTGCGCGGCTCGGCGCTGTGGATGGAGCGCCAGCAGAACAGCGACGGAGGCTTCGGCTTTGCCATGAAGGGCGGGGCGAGCGATTCCGACGACACCGGCTCGGCGCTCCAGGCGCTCGTGGCCGTCGGC
>DATBKS010000339.1:2500-16054 GCA_036555755.1 Thermoleophilaceae bacterium | reverse complement strand
CCCGGCATCGGGATGGAGGACATCAAGCTCGACCGCGTCTTCATCGGCTCGTGCACCAACTCCCGCATCGGCGACCTGCGCGCCGCCGCGGCAGTGATCAAGGGACGCCAGGTACACCCAGACGTGAACGCGATGGTCGTGCCCGGTTCCCAGCAGGTGAAGGCGCAGGCCGAAGCCGAGGGCCTCGACGACGTGTTCCGCGCCGCGGGCTTCGACTGGCGCAGCGCCGGCTGCTCGATGTGTCTCGGGATGAACCCCGACATCCTCCAGCCCGGCGAGCGCTGCGCGAGCACCTCTAACAGGAATTTCGAGGGCCGGCAGGGAAGAGGTGGGCGCACCCACCTCGTGAGCCCAGAGATGGCCGCGGCCGCGGCGATCGAGGGCCACTTCGTGGACATCCGCGACTGGGACCGCGAGGAGGTGGCCGTCTAAATGGAACCGATCAAGACAGTCAGCGGCGCCGTGTCCGTGCTCGACCGCGCGGACGTCGACACCGACCAGATCATCCCCAAGCAGTTCCTCAAGCGCGTCGAGCGCACGGGCTTCGGCGAGTTCCTCTTCTACGACTGGCGCAACGAGCCGGGCTGGGACCTGCCGTCCAATCCGATCCTCGCGGCCGGCCGAAACTTCGGCTGCGGCTCCTCGCGCGAGCACGCGCCCTGGGCGCTCGAGGACTACGGCTTCAAGGCGATCGTCGCGCCGAGCTTCGCGGACATCTTCTACAACAACTGCACCAAGATCGGACTGCTCCCGGTCGTGCTGCCGGAGGACGACGTGAAGGCCGTGATGGAGGCTGGCGAGGCCACCGTCGACCTCGACCGCAAGGTGGTCCAGATCGACGGCCGCGAGGTGGAGTTCCACATCGACGAGGACGCCCGCTACCGGCTGCTGAACGGCCTCGACGAGATCGGCATCACGCTCCAGGACTCCGATGCGATCGACGCTTACGAGAGCTCGCGCGAGCGCGAGGGGCCGGTGACCACCGCGTTGTGAGCGCGGCGCGGGACTGGGACGCGGTCACGTATGACCGGGTGTCCACGCCTCAGGTTGAGTGGGCGCGCAAGGTTCTCGACCGGCTGCCGCTGAACGGCGACGAGGTCGTGCTCGACGCCGGCTGCGGGAGCGGCCGGGTCACGCACATGCTCGAGCAGCGCCTACCGCACGGCCGGGTGATCGCCGTCGACGCCTCCCCGTCGATGGTCGAGAAGGCGCGCGAGGCTCTCCGCCACGACGCCACCGTCTTCGTGTGTGAGCTCACCGAGCTCGACCTGCTCGAGGAAGCGGACGCCGTCTTCAGCAACGCGGTCTTCCACTGGATCCCGGATCACGACACGCTGTTCAAGCGCCTGTACGCCGCGCTCAAGCCTGGCGGCGTGATGGTGGTGCAGTGCGGCGGCGCCGGGAACATCGACGCCTTCCACGAGGTTCTGTTCGACGTCGCCGACGAGGAGCCGTTCAAGGAGTACATCGGGGGCTGGAAGGGGCCGTGGAACTTCGCCAACCCGGCCGAGACTGGCGCGCGCCTCGCCGCCGCCGGCTTCGTGGACGCCGACTGCTGGCTCGAGGATGCGCCGGTCCAGCCCACCGAGCCTGGGGAGTTCATCCGCACCGTCTGCCTCGGCCACCATCTCGAACGGCTGCCCGAAGAGCTGCGCCCGCAGCTCGTGGAGCGCATGCTCGAGCGCACCCAGAAGCCGCTCACGCTTGACTACGTGCGCCTCAACATCGACGCAAGGAGACCCGAATGAGTCCTCGCGCCCGCATCGTGGCGCTGCCGGGCGACGGCATCGGCCCGGAGGTCATGGCCGCCGCGCGCGAGCTCCTGGAGAAGGTTGGCGACTTCGAGTTCGACGAACAGCTCGTCGGGGGCGCCTCGATCGACGCCCACGGCACCGCGCTCACCGACGACGTGCTCGAGGTCTGCAAGGGCGCGGATGCAGTGCTGCTCGCCGCCGTGGGCGGTCCCAAGTGGGATACCACCGACCCCGACGCCCCGCGCCCAGAGCAGGGCTTGCTCGGACTGAGGAAAGGCCTCGGCCTCTTCGCCAACCTGCGACCGGTCCGCCCGAGCAGCGCGCTCCTCGACTCGAGCCCGCTGCGGCGCGAGCGCATCGAGGGCGCCGACCTCCTCGTGGTGCGCGAGCTCACTGGCGGCATCTACTTCGGCGACAAGGGCCGTAACGACGCCAGCGCCTTCGACACCTGCGTCTACACGGTGGAGGAGATCGAGCGCATCGCCGAGGTCGGCTTTCGCTTCGCCCGCCGCAAGGTCACGAGTGTCGACAAGGCGAACGTGCTCGAGACCTCACGGCTCTGGCGCGAGGTGGTTGAGCGGTACGCGTCGAACAACAACGCGAACGGGGTGGAGCTCGAGCACCTGCTCGTGGACAACGCCGCGATGCAGCTCGTCTCCCGCCCCACGGACTTCGACGTGATCCTCACCGAGAACATGTTCGGCGACATCCTGAGCGACGAGGCAGCGATGCTCACGGGCTCGATCGGGATGCTGCCGAGCGCGTCGGTCGGCGCGGACGGCCCGGGGCTCTTCGAGCCAGTCCACGGATCGGCGCCCGACATCGTGGGCACCGGCAAGGCCAACCCGCTCGCGATGTTCGGCTCCGTGGCGATGATGTTGCGCTACGGACTCGGTAGGGAGGAAGAAGCGGCCGGGATAGAATCGGCCATCGACATAGCTCTCGAGGCCGGCCTCCGTACTCCGGACCTCGGCGGCGACGCCACTACGGAGGACGCCACGAAGGCGGTCCTCTCCAACCTCTGAGAAAGGAGGGAGCGACGTGAACACCCCCGCGGACTTCATTTGGATGAACGGCGAGTTCGTCTCCTGGGAGGACGCGAAGGTACACGTACTCACGCACTCCCTTCACTACGGCACGGGCGTCTTCGAGGGCATCCGCGCCTACGAGACTGACCGCGGCACGGGGATCTTCCGCCACCAGGACCATCTCGACCGGCTCCGCCGCTCGGCGGCCATGTACTACATGGACATCCCGTACCAGCAGGAGAAGCTGCGCGAGGTCACGCACGAGCTGATCATCCGCAACGGCTTCCGCAGCTGCTACATCCGCCCGCTCGTGTTCCGCGGCCACGGCCCGATGGGCCTCTACCCGCTGGACAACCCGATCGATGTGACGATCGCCGTGTGGGAGTGGGGCGCCTACCTCGGCGACGAGGGCAAGCGCAACGGCATCCGCGCGAAAGTGTCGAGCTGGGAGCGGATCTCTCCGCGCTCGCTCTACCCGCACGCGAAGGCCACGGGCCAGTACCTGAACTCGGTGCTCGCGAAGATCGAGGCGACCAAGGCCGGCTACCAGGAGGCGATCCTCCTCGACCACCACGGACACGTCTGCGAGGGCAGCGGCGAGAACCTGTTCATGGTGCGCGAGGGCGTGATCTCCACGCCGCCGCAGACGGCCAGCATCCTCGATGGGATCAACCGCAAGTCGGTGATCCAGATCGCGCAGGACCTGGGTTACAAGCTCGAGGAACGCGACATTGCGCGCGGCGAGCTCGTAAACGCGGACGAGGTGTTCATGACGGGCACTGCCGCGGAGCTAACGCCGGTGCGCGAGATCGACGACATCTCGCTCGGCGATCCGGGCCCGGTCACCCGCGAGATCCAGTCGATGTTCGACGACGCGCTCACCGGCCGCGCGCCGCAGTACGCCGAGTGGCTGGACCTCGTGCAGGTACCGTCCAAGGCGTGAGCGAGCGCGTTCTCCTCTACGACACCACCCTCCGGGATGGGATGCAGGGGGAGGGCATGTCGCTGTCCGTGGAGGAGAAGGTCCGCGTCGCCCATGCGCTCGACTCGCTCGGCGTCCACCTGATCGAAGCCGGCTTCCCGAGCTCCAACCCCAAGGAGGAGGCTCTGTTCGCGATGCTCGCGGACGAGAGCTTCGACCACGCGGAGGTTGCGGCTTTCGGGATGACGCGCCGGCGCGGCGTGGCCGCCGAGCAGGACGAGGCGCTGCGCCTGCTTGCCGACTGCTTCGCGCCGGTATGCACGCTCGTGGGAAAGACCTGGGAGCTCCACCTGGAGAAGGTGACGAAGGTCGACTCCGCGGAGAACCTCGCGATGATCGAGGAGTCGATCGCGTTCCTTCGCTCGCAGGGCAAGCGCGTGATCTACGACGCCGAGCACTTCTTCGACGGCTGGCGCCAGAACCCGGTGTACGCACTCGACTGCCTGCGCGCGGCCGTCCGCGGCGGCGCCGAGAACGTGACGCTCTGCGACACCAACGGCTCGTCGCTGCCCGCTCAGATCGGGGACGCCACCGCTCAGGTGGTGGCCGAGCTCGGTGGCGACGTGGCGGTCGGCATCCACACCCATGACGACGCCGGCTGCGGCGTGGCGAACTCGATCGTCGCGGTCGAGCGCGGCGCGCGGCTCGTACAGGGCACGATGAACGGGTACGGGGAGCGCTGCGGCAACGCCAACCTGGTCTCGATCCTTCCCGCGCTCCAGCTCAAGCTCGGCTACGAGTGCGTGAACGAGGACCAGATCGCGCGCCTCACGGAGACCTCGCACCTGGTCGACGAGATCTGCAACGTCTCGGCCAACCCAAACCAGCCGTACGTGGGCAAGAACGCGTTCGCCCACAAGGGCGGGATGCACGTCGCCGGCATCGTTCGCGACGCGCGCACGTTCGAGCACATGGACCCGGCCGAGGTGGGCAACGACCGCGAGCTGCTCATCTCCGAGCTGTCCGGCAAGGGCACCGTGCAGGCGCGTGCCGAGCAGCGCGGGGTGCAGCTGAGCGAGGACGCGGCCGCGCGCGTGGTGGACCGCGTGAAGGAGCTCGAGCACCGCGGCTTCCAGTTCGAGGCGGCCGACGGCTCGTTCGACCTCCTGATCCGCAAGGAGACGGGCGACTACGAGCCGCTGTTCAGGCTCGAGTCCTGGCGGGCGATCGTCGAGAAGCGCGAGGACGGCAAGGTGGTCACAGAGGCCACGATCAAGATCTGGGTCGAAGGAGAGCGCTACATCCGCACGGCGGAGGGCAACGGTCCCGTGAACGCGCTCGACCGCGCACTGCGGTCGGCGATCGGTGAGACGTACCCCCACCTGCGGGACATCGAGCTCGTCAACTTCAAGGTCCGCATCCTCGACGAGACGAAGGGCACCGGCGCGATCACGCGCGTGCTGCTCGACGCGAGCGACGGCACCGACACCTGGGGCTCGATCGGCGTTTCCGAGAACATCATCGAGGCGAGCTGGGAGGCACTCGTCGATTCCCTCGAGGCCGGCATGCTGCCGCGCCGGGCCGAGCACTCGCGCCGGCCTGCCACCGCGGCCGGCTCGTGATCCCACTCTCTCAGCCGGTCATCGGCGAGCGCGAGGAGCAGCTGGTGCTCGAGACGCTGCGCTCCGGTCGGCTGTCGCTCGGGCCGATGCTGCCGCGCTTCGAGTCGATGTTCGCGGAGCGGGTGGGGGTGTCCCACGCCTCCGCGGTCTCGTCGGGCACGGCAGGACTGCACCTGGCTCTGCGAGCGGCCGGCGTGTCCGAGGGCGACGAGGTGATCACCACGCCCTTCAGCTTCGTCGCCTCCGCCAACTCGATCCTCTACGAGCGAGCACGGCCGGTGTTCGTGGACATCGACGAGCACACCCTGAACCTCGATCCGCAGGCGGCGGCGGCCGCTGTCAGCGACCGCACCACAGGCGTCATGCCCGTGCACATCTTCGGCTACCCGGCCGACCTCCCGGCATTCGAGGAGCTCGGCGCGCGGCACAACCTGTTCATCGTCGAGGATGCCTGCGAGGCGCTCGGCGCGGTGCACTCCGACGGCACGCCGGTGGGCGCACGCGGGCACCTCGCGGTCTTCGCCTTCTATCCGAACAAGCAGATGACGACGGGGGAGGGCGGCGTGGTGATCTGCCCATCGCCCGAGGCGAAGGAGCGGATCGACAGCGAGCGCAACCAGGGCCGCGCGCCCGACATGAGCTGGCTCGACCACGACCGGCTCGGCTTCAACTATCGCCTCTCGGACATCTCGTGCGCGCTCGGCATCGCGCAGCTCGAGCGGCTCGACGAGCTGCTCGGTGGCCGCCAGCGCGGCGCGGAGCTGTACGGCGAGGCGCTGGCCGGCATCGATGGGATCGAGCTGCCGTATCCGGACACCGGCGGCGACCGCCGCTCCTGGTTCGTCTACGTGGTCAAGCTGCCGCGGGAGGTGGATCGCGACGAGACGATGCTGGCGCTGCGCGAGCTCGGCGTCGACTCGAAGCCGTACCTGCCCGCGATCCACCTGATGAGCTTCTACCGTGAGCGCTTCGGCCACCGCGAGGGCGAGTTCCCCGTGTGCGAGGACGTAGCGCGCCGCTCGCTCGCCCTGCCGTTCTTCCCGCAGATCAGCGAGGGCCAGGTCGCGCAGGTGGCGGAGGCGCTCGGCGAGGTCCTCGCCAAGGCGCGGCTCAGCCGAGCCTCTTGACGTAGCCCACGAGCGCCGGGATCGGCGGTGAGGCGGGCACCTCGGCGGTCACCTCGTAGCCCAGCCGGTCGTACAGCGCGCGAGCGCCGCTGTTCGACTCTCGCGTGTCGAGCGCGACCGACGGCAGACCGCGCTCGCGGGCGCCCCGCTCGGCCGCCGCGAGGAGCGCGGCCGCCACGCCGCGGCGGCGGAAGCGCTCGGCGGTGGCGAGCGAGTCGACATAGAACGAGTCGGCGGGCGGGGTGGGGGAGTGAGCGGCGCCGTGGCGGGCGACGAGCACGATCTTGGCCCAGCGCCAGGGCGGCCTCCGCTTGAGCGCAACGCGCACGAACCGCCGGCGGCGCTCGTCGCCCTCCTCCGTGGGGAACGCGGACATCGCACCGGCGATCTCACCATCCAGCTCGGCGAGCGTGATCACGTCGCGCGTGCAGTCCGTCCCCGGCGTGGCGAACGCAGCCTCGATCAGCCGCAGTCCACGCCTCGCGCTGCCGCCGAAGAGGCTGAAGCCGCCCGGCGAGGTCAGGTAGATCAGCTTCGCAACGGCGGCGGCGTCCTCGTCGCGGGCTTCGCGGATCAGCGGCGCCTCAGACAAGGCCCATCGCCTGCAGCGTGCGGCGCAGGCCGACCTCGAGGGCGGTCGGCTCCCAGCCGAGCTCTTCCTGCGCCTTTGACGAGTCCGGGGCGGCGTCCCACATCAGGAATGTGAGCTGGCCCTTGGGCATCAGCGGCGGCTTCTTGATCGCGCGGGACACGAGCTCGCCGGTGCCGGATAGCGCCTTTGCAGCACGCGGCGACAGCTTCGGCGGCACACGGCCGCGCCCGGCTACCCGCACGACCGTCTGGCAAAGCTCGGGCATGGTCACGTGGCGGTCGCAGAGGATGTAGCGCTCGCCGTGTGTCCCCTTCTCGGCCGCGAGCAAATGCCCCGCCGCCACGCCTTCGGTGAAGCACACGCCCATCCCGCCGGGCGGCACCGCGGGGAGCTTCTTTCGCACGAGCGGGCGGAAGAGGTCCTCCTCGAGCGACCCGCCGCGCGTCGGCCCTGGCCCGTAGACCCCGGCCGGGTTGACCATCACCACGTCGATGCCTCCGCTCGCGCCGAGCACGAGCCGCTCGGCCTCCTGCTTGGAGCGCTCGTAGGCCGTGGCCTTCGGGTAGTCCGCCACCTGCGACTCATCGAAGCGCGCGCCGCGATCCGCGTGGAACACGTCGATTGTGCTCGTGTGGATCAGGCGCCGCGCCCCGGCGGCCCGGGCAGCGCGCGCGACGTTCTCGCTGCCTACGGCGTTCACCTCGTGGAAGGTGCGATCGTCGGGCAGCCACTGCTCGGGCAGGCCCATGGCGTTGAACACGAGCTCGCAGCCCCGTACCGCGGCCACCAGGGACTGGGTGTCCTGCACGTCCCCTCGCACCGGCTCCGCGCCCTCCGGGATGGCCGACGCGGGGTCGCGCACCAGCGCGCACACCTCGTCACCACGCTCGAGCAGGGCCCGCGTAAGGGCGTAGCCCACCTTCCCGGTGGCTCCGGTCACGAGCACCCTCACTCCGCGCATCCTAGGATCCCCACCCATGTCCCGCTTCTCCGAGCCGCAGGACCCGCTCTTCCGCGCACTGAACACGTCGGTGGGGTTCGACTACCGCTTGGCGCCGTTCGACATCGAGCAGTCGCTCGCGCACGCGCGCATGCTCGCGCGCCAGGAGATCATTTCGCGCGATGACCTCGCCGAGCTGGAGCGCGGCTTGAGCGAAGTCCGCGGGGAGATCGAGTCCGGCTCGTTCGAGATCCACCCGGAGGACGAAGACATCCACATGGCCATCGAGCGCCGCCTCACGGAGATCGTGGGTCCCGTCGGCGGCAAGCTTCACACCGCCCGCTCGCGCAACGACCAGGTGGCCACCGACGTCGCGATGTTCGTCCGCGCGCACGCCGACCGCGACCGCCGCGCGCTGCTCGACGTGCTCGACGTGATCGTCGATCTGGCCGAGAACCACCTCGACTGGCCGATGCCCGGCTACACGCACCTCCAGCGCGCCCAGCCCGTCTACCTCTCGCACCACCTGCTCGCCTGGTTCTGGAAGCTCCAGCGCGACGCGCGCCGCTTCGGCTTCGTGGTGGAGCTCACCTCGGAGCTGCCGCTGGGCGCCGGCGCGCTCGCCGGGGTCAACTTCGACACCGACCGGGGGTTCGTCGCCCAGCAGCTCGGCTTCCCGGCTGTCGCCCAGAACTCCCTGGATGCGGTGTCGAGCCGTGATTTCGTGCTCGACTACCTCGCCGCCGCCTCGGTGTGCGCGACCCATCTGTCGCAGCTCGGCGCGGAGATCGTGCTCTGGTCGAGCGAGGAGTTCGGCTTCTGCGAGGTGTCGGACTCGTTCGCCTCGGGCTCGAGCATCATGCCCCAGAAGAAGAACCCCGACGCCGCGGAGCTGCTCCGCGCGAAGGCGCCGCGCGTGGTGGCGCACCTGAGCGGCCTCCACGGCGTGCTCCACGGCCTGCCGCTCACCTACAACAAGGATCTCCAGGAGGACAAGGAGCGGCTGTTCGACGCGGTCGACACGCTCGAGCTCACGATCGCCGCCGCCGCTGGGATGCTCGGCGGGATCAGCTTCAACCGCGAGCGGATGGCCGAGGCGGCCGCCGACGAGTTCCCCGCGGCCACCGACATCGCCGACCTCCTCGTCAAGCGCGGGATGCCCTTCCGCCAGGCCCACGGCGTGGTGGCCGGCCTCGTGCGCACGGCGATCGAGTCGGACCGCAAGCTGTCGGAACTGTCCGAGGACGAGGTGCGCGAGCATGCCCCCGAGCTCATCCCCGGCTACCACGAGCTGCTCGCCGAGGGCGCCTGGCTTGAGTCGAAGGTGTCCGAGGGCGGCACCTCGCTGCCGCGCGTGCGCGAACAGCTCGAGCGCGCCCGCGGGGTGCTGCGCGAGGACGCGCAGCGGTGACGAGGGACTTCTACGCGCGCTCAGTCCACGAGGTGGCCCGCGATCTCGTGGGCTGCACGGTCCGCCACGGCGACACCGCCGGGCGCATCGTCGAGGTCGAGAGCTACCACGAGGACGAGCCGGCAGCCCACTCTTTCGTCGGGCTCACCAACCGCACGCGCGTGCTGTTCGGCCCGCCCGGGCGCGCCTACGTGTACCGCTCATACGGGATCCACGCGCTGCTGAACGCCGTGGCGGAGGAGGAGGGAGTGGGTGCTGCTGTGCTGATCCGCGCGCTCGAGCCCGTGGACGGCATCGATCTCATGCGGGAGCGGCGCGGGGTGGAGGAGCTGCACCAGCTCTGCAGCGGTCCGGGCAAGCTCACCCAGGCCCTCGGCATCGAGCTGGACCTGAACGACACATCGCTCCTCGGCGACGGCCCGATCGAGATCCTCCCGCCGCGGGACGGCGACCGCCCGCCTGAGCTCGCCGTCGGGGAGAGGATCGGCATCACCAAGGCCGTCGAGCTGCCGTGGCGCTTCGTGGACCCGCGCAGCAAGAGCGTGTCGCGGCCTTGGCCGAAGGCGATGCGCGCGCCGGTCCGCTAGCCGCTCGGTGAGGCGCCGCCGGTGCCCCCGCCCGTGCCGGGCGTGGGTGTCTGCTGAGCCGGCGGGGTCTGCTGCTGGGGCGTCTGCTGCTGCGGGGTCTGGGTCGGCTGCTGCTTCGTCTTCGGCGTCTGGGTCGGCGTCGTGGTCCCACCGCCGCCATTACTCGGAGCGGTTGTCGACGGAGCCGGAGTCACCGGCGTCGAGGTCCCGGTCTGAGGAACAGTCTGATCCTTCTT
Source organism: Thermoleophilaceae bacterium (assembly GCA_036555755.1). Classification (GTDB taxonomy): domain Bacteria; phylum Actinomycetota; class Thermoleophilia; order Solirubrobacterales; family Thermoleophilaceae; genus JAICJR01. The sequence continues at coordinate 5,835 of DATBKS010000339.1, read as the reverse complement.
CGGATTGCGCTCGGCCAGGATGTTCAGCGCCTGCACCATGAAGTCGTGCCAGATCTCGGCGGGGTAGGTGCCGCCTTCCACCGGGCCGCCGCGGTACTGGGTCTTCATCGGCACGAGCTTGTCGGGATAGCCGACCCACACCGCCACCGTGTAGTGGGAGTCGAAGCCGACGAACCAGGCGTCGCCGTAGTTCTCGGTAGTTCCCGTCTTGCCCGCCACGAACTCGTCGGGGAGCTGCGCCGCGGTGCCGGTGCCATGTGTCACGACGCCGTTCATCACCTGCTTCGCCTCCTCGGCGATGTTCGCCGGGATCACCTGGATCGTCTTGCGCTTGTACTTCACCAGGTGGTGCCCGCTCGCGGTGTTCACGTCCTCGACGGCCACCGGGCCGTTCTTCCACGCCGGCAGGTTGCTGGTGATGCGCTTGCCGTCGTTCGCGATCGTGGAGTACGCGTACGCCATCTCCAGCGGGTTCACACCCTCCTTGAGTGCACCGAGCGTGATCGCGAGGTTGTGTGAGACGGGAGTGTGCAGGCCCATCTTGTTCGCGAGCCGCGCGATCCGCTTCACACCCACCTGGATACCCACGCGCGCGAACACGGAGTTGTCCGAGTAAGCAAGCGCGTTGGCGAGTGACACCGAACCGAGGTACGAGTCCTCGAAGTTGTGCACAGGGAAGGATTCACGCTTGCTTACTTTGAAAGTGACCGGAGCGGATGGCCACACGCTCCCGGCGGAGATGCCGTGTATCAACGCCTCCACCAGGGTGAACGGCTTGAACGCCGAGCCCGGCTGTCTGTGACCGTCGGTGGCGATGTTGAACGGGTGCTCGTCGTAGTTGTCGCCGCCGACCATCGCCCGCACCTCGCCGGTCTTGTTGTCGATCGCCACGAGCGAGGCGCTCGGGCCGATGCCGGCCAGGCGCCCGTTGATCGCCTGCTCGGCCGCCGCCTGGAGATCGGGATCGATGGTGGTCTTGATCTTCAGGCCGCCGCCGAAGACACGGCCTGAGCCCAGCCGGTCCACCAGTTGCTGGGTGACCCAGGTGGAGAAGTAGGGCTGCTTCGAGTCCGGCCGCGGAGGATGCACTGTCTCGGCGGACGGCAGCGCCTGGATGGTCGCCTGCTGGTACTGGCCCATGCTGATCATCCGCTGGTCGAGCATGAGCTTGAGCACGAGATTCCGGCGCGCGAGCGCGGCCCGGCGGTTGGTCACCGGGTTGAAGGCGCTCGGCGACGCGATGATCCCCGCGAGCAGCGCCGCCTGATCAGGTGTGGCGTTGCGCGCCGCACGCTCGTTGGGGTCGTAATCGGTCTGCGCCCCGCCGAAGTACGTGCGCATCGCGGACTCGATGCCGTACGCCCCGTTGCCGAAGTAGACGGTGTTCAGGTACTCGCCGAGGATCTTCTGCTTCGACCACTGCTTCTCCAGGTGGTACGCGAGCGCCGCCTCGCGCAGCTTCTCGAAGATCGTCCTGTTGTTCTGCGCCGCCAGCGCGTTCTTGACGAACTGCTCCGTGATCGTCGAGCCGCCCTGCACCGCGCCGTGGTGAGTGAAGTCCGCGAATCCCGCCCGGATCATGCCCTTCCAGTCCACGCCCTTGTGCGTGTAGAAGCGCTTGTCCTCAATCGCGATGACCGCGTTCTTGATGTTCGGCGAGATGTCCTCGGGGTCGATGAGGATGCGGTTCTGGTTGCCCGTCAGGCGCGCCAGTGGCGAGCCGTCGTCGGCCACGAGGCTCGAGTTGCGCGCCGCCTTGAACTCGGCGCTGTTCTCGAGCGAAGGGATCTCGCTCGCGACGGCCATCATCATCCCGAACACGGTCGAGATCAGCGCCAGGAAGCCGAGACCGAGCAGCACCAGGAAGAGCCGCAGCTTCTTGATCTTGCGCTTGACGGGCGGGTCGCCGCCCGGGCCGCCGTTGCGGCCGTCCCGTTCGGGGAGGGCGGTGGGCTCCGCAGCAGCGGACGATGGCCCCGTTAATGTCGGCGTCGAGTCCGGCATGCGATAGAGGGACGGCCCTCGTCCCGCTTGGGATGGTGGGGGCGGCGGCCCATGAGCTCCGTCCGACGAGGGCGGGAGTCTAGCATTGCGACCGTGACGGAACCGGAGGTCTCTGACGCCGATTTCCTGCTCCGGAACGCCGTGGATGCGCTGCCCGAAGGGGCTCTGGAGCGCCAGTTGGCGGAGGGCCGCCCGCTCCGAGTGAAGCTCGGCATCGACCCCACGGCTCCGGACATCCACCTCGGGCACACCGTGGTGCTGAACAAGCTGCGCGAATTCCAGGACCGCGGCCACACGGTGGTGCTCATCATCGGGGATTACACGGGGCGGGTGGGCGATCCGAGCGGCCGTTCGGCCACGCGGCCGCAGCTGGACGGCGCAGAGATCGATCGCAACGCCGAGACCTACCAGCGTCAGGCGATGAAGATCCTCGATCCCGAGCACACCGAGGTGCGGCACAACGGCGAGTGGCTCGACATGCCGGCCGAGGACCTGTTCCGGCTCGCCCGCACCGCCACCGTGGCCCAGATCCTCGAGCGCGACGACTTCTCCAAGCGCTGGGAGGCGCGTGAGCCGATCTCGGTCTTGGAGCTCCTGTATCCGCTGCTGCAGGGCTACGACAGCGTCGCCATCGAGTCCGACGTCGAGCTCGGCGGCACCGACCAGAAGTTCAACCTGCTGCTCGGGCGCGACGTCCAGACGGCCTACGGGGTCAAGCCGCAGTCGATCCTCACGATGCCCCTCCTGCCGGGGATCGACGGCGTGCAGCGGATGTCGAAGTCACTCGGCAACTACGTGGGTGTCACCGACCCACCTGACGAGATCTTCGGCAAGCTCATGCGGCTCCCGGACGAGGCAATGGGCACGTACTACGAGCTGCTGCTCGACCGTCCCCTAGACCCGAACAAGCCGGCGGTGGAGTCAAAGCGCGCCCTCGCGCGTGAAATATGTGCGCGCTACCACAGCGAGGAGGCCGCCCGCGAGGCCGAGGCACACTTCGACCGCCTGCACGTAGAGCGCGGGTTGCCCGACGAGGTCGAGGAAGCTGCGCTCCCGGCCACCGATCCGGTTCACCTCCCGGCTCTGATCAGGGACCACTTCGGCGTATCCGGGGCGGAGGCCCGCCGGCTGCTGGCACAAGGGGGAGTGAAGCTCGACGGAGAGGTGCTCGACGGCGGCGAGCTGGACGTGCCGGCGGAGCGCCTCGAGGGGCGCGTACTTCAGCTTGGAAAGCGGCGTTTCAAGCGCTTTCGCCGGGCCCCGTCTTAACGCAAGCGACGTTTGACGCTTCTTCCGCCGGGGCGCTACACTTCTCGGTCCCTAGATGGCCG
>DATBKS010000338.1:0-3932 GCA_036555755.1 Thermoleophilaceae bacterium | reverse complement strand
GCGGCCGTCCTTGATCACGGCGGAGCGGATGAAGATGCAGGTGTCGAGGTCGCCGGTGTAGCTCAGGTAGCCGATCGCACCGCCATACGCCCCACGCTTGACGGGCTCGAGCTCGTCGATGATCTGCATCGCGCGGATCTTGGGCGCGCCCGACAGCGTGCCCGCCGGAAGCGAGGCGCGCAGCGCGTCCATCGCGGTCACGCCCTCGCGCAGCGTGCCGGTGACCTCGGAGACGATGTGCAGCACGTGCGAGTAGCTCTCGACCACCATCAGCTCGTCGACGCTCACGGTGCCGTACTCGCACACGCGCCCGAGGTCGTTGCGCGCGAGGTCGACGAGCATGACGTGCTCGGCGCGCTCCTTTTCGTCGGCGAGCAGCGACTGCGCGCGCTCGAAGTCCTCCTCCACCGAGCCCGAGCGCGGCCGGGTGCCGGCGATCGGCCGCTGCTCGGCCCTGCGGCCGGTGACCTTCACGAGCGCCTCGGGTGATGCGCCGGCGATCTCGAAGTCCTCGAAGTCGAGGAAGTACATGTACGGGCTGGGGTTGACCGTGCGCAGGCCGCGGTAGATCGAGAAGGCCTCCACCGGCGCGTCGGCGCTCCAGCGCTGGCTAGGCACCACCTGGTAGATATCGCCGGCGCGGATGTACTCCTTGGCGGATTCCACGGCTGCGGCGAAGCCCTCCGAGCCAATGTTGGAGGTGAACTCGGGCGTTTCGCGCACTCCGGCCGCTGCGCGCGGGATCGGCGCGGCGAGCCGCTCGCGGACGTCGGCGATGGCGGCCACCGCCTCGTCGTAGCGGGTTTCGAGGTCGCCGCCGCCGTCCGCGAAGACGTTGGCGAGCACGGTCACCTCGTGCTTCAGATGGTCGAACGCGAGCAGGACGTCGGAGACCATGAGCGCGAGCTCGGGCAGCCCGACCTCGTCCGGGTTCGGCTCCCCCACGCTCGGCTCGAACCAGCGCACGAGGTCGTAGCCGAACATGCCCACCGCGCCGCCGGAGAAGGGCGGCAGGTCGGGCAAGGGTGCGACGCGGTAGCGCTCGAGCTCCTCGGCCACCGCCTGGTACGGGTCGTCGAACTCGCGCCGCTCGCCGCCGACGGTGAGCACGCCGTCCTCGAGGCGGATCACCGAGCGCGGCTGCACGCCGAGGAACGACCAGCGGCCGAAGCGCTGCCCCTGCTCCGCGGATTCGAGCAGGAACGACGGTCCCTCGCCGCGCAGGCGCAGGTAAGCGGACACCGGCGTCTCGGTGTCGCTGATGAAGGTGTGGCGGAGCGGCACGACGCTGTGGTCGCGCGCGAGCTCGCGCACCTCGTCGAGGCTCGGCTGGACGTCTATGTCAGCGGCGACGGGCATTCAGCTCCTCGAACGCGTCGGCCAGCGACAGGCCCCGCGCGGCGAGCAGCACGGTGAGGTGGTAGAGCACGTCGGCGGCCTCCTCGCGCACGCGCTCGTCCGACTCCTCGGCGGCGGCGCGGGACACCTCCTCGGCCTCCTCCCGCACCTTCTCACCGATGTGCGGCGGGTCGGCGAGCAGCTCGGCGGTGTAGCTGCCGGGGTTCGGCGCGGCCTTGCGCTCGTCGACGGTTCGCTGCAGCGTGGCGAGCGCCTCCGACGCCGTCGGCTCCATGTCGCCGCGGTAGAAGCAGGTGCGCTCGCCCGTGTGGCAAGCCGGCCCCGCGGGGTCGACGAGCGCGACGAGCGCGTCGGCGTCGCAGTCGTAGCGCAGCCGCTGCACCTTCTGGACGTTGCCCGAGGTCTCGCCCTTGTGCCAGAGCTCCTGGCGCGAGCGGCTGAAGAAGTGCGTCTCCCCGGTCTCGCGCGTGCGCGCGAGCGCCTCCTCGTTCATGTAGGCGAGCGTGAGCACCTCCCCGGTGCGCGCATCCTGAACGATGCACGGCACCAGGCCGTTTGCGTCAAAGGCGATTTCCGCGTCCAAGAGCGGGAGTTTAGGTCGCAGGACGCAGGTCGCAGGCCGCAGGACCTACTGGCGGATGATGCGGAAGCTCTTGTGGACCTTGCCGCTCTTCAGGCCGCTCTGGCGTGCCACGACCTCGAAGCGGTAGCGGCCGGGTCGCAGGCGGTGGCGCTTCACGCGGCCGGTGAAGTGGAAGCTGTTCTTCCCCGCCTTGTCCTTGTGCGTGAAGCTGCCGACCTTCTTGTAGAGGGTGCAGCGCTTGGCCTTGCCGCGCTTCGGCCGCTTGGCCCGGCAGCGCTTGCCGGAACGGAAGCCCTTATGGGGCCTCTGCACGGTGAACGTGGTCGTGGCGGCCGTGTTGTTCGTGTAGCTGACTGTCGCGCCGCGCTTGCGGGCGCTGATGCTCGGTCCGCGGCCCTTGTCCGGCAGGATCTTCGAAGGCCGCAGGGCGAGCTTGGTGAGCTTCGGCGTGATGGGCGGATTGGTCTGGCCACCGCCGGTGGCAGGCGGGGCGAGCTCGTAGGCACCGATGTCGCAGGCGCCGGCTTGCGGGCGCGCAACGCCGCGCTGGTCGGTGGCCGGGCAGCCGCTGTTGTCGCCCGCGTCGATAGCCGGGCTCCCGGCGAGCAGGGGCTCCGTGAGAGTCAGGCCGCCGTTGTTCGCGAGCGGGCCGAGCAGCGGGTTCACGCCCACCCGGTCGCCGGCCGCGCCGAGGCCGCACTGACTTGGCGCGGTGTCCTCGATGTTGTGGCCACCGGACGTGAACGGGTCCGCGCAGTTGCTCCCCTCGCCGGCCGCGTTGCCGGACACGATCGTGTTCTTGAGGCTGATCGCGCTGCTCCCGCCGTTCGCCCCATAGATGCCGCCACCAACGCTTGTCGCGGTGCCGGTGGTGTTCGCGTCGATCGTGTTGTTCAGCAAGTTGAACGTCCCGCCGGACAAGAAGAGCCCACCGCCAAGACCGACGCCTGAGCCGATTCCCGCGCCGGCGGCCCCGCCAATCGAATTGCGCGCGATCGTGTTGTTCGTAACGCTGACGGCAGCCGTGATCCCACTGCCGTTGAGGTAGAACCCGCCGGCGGAGCCGGTGCCCCCGTCCGGGCCGGTGGCGCCGTCCCCGCCAACTCGGGCATCGCTGAAGCTATTGCGGTCAACCGTGATCGTGGCGGTCGAGGGGTAGCTCGCGTACATTCCGCCGCCGAATCCCGAGCCGCTGTGATCGCCGCCTCCGCCCATCCCACCCACCGTGTTGTGCGAGAACTCGCTCCCCGTCACCGACAGCGTGCCCTCCGTTCCGGCGAGCGAGAGGTAGATGCCCCCGCCGAATCCCCTGCCGCTGGTTCCCCCATCGCCGCCGTTGCCGCCGGCGCTGTTTCCGCTGAACGTGCTGTTGCTCACCGACAGTGAACCGACCGCGCTGAACGTCGCGTAGATAGCGCCGCCGAAGCCGCTTCCGCTGTCGCCTCCATCGGCGCCAGGGCCTCCCGCGTCGTTGTTCGTGAAGGTGCTGCGCTCGACATTCACGGTGGTCGTGCCGTTGGGCGAGATGAATAGTCCGCCGCCGTTCCCACTCCCGCTGTTGGCGGTGGATCCGACCGCGCCCCCGCCGACGGCGTTGGAGTCGAAGATCGCGCCCCTGACCGTCAGCGTCTGGCCGTCGCCAGTCCCTCCAAAGTCAATCGTCCCGAAACCGATGCCCCCATCGCCGACGGTGTTCCCCCGGAACACGACCGACTCGAGATCGACGGTCGGCACTCCGCCGCTGGGGGTCACGTTCAGCACTCCGAACCCATCCCCACCGTCGCCGCCGATCGTGTTGTTCGTGAAGTCCGTGTTCGTGATCGTCACGTCGACCGCCGAGCTGAGCGCCGACACGACGCCAAAGCCGGTGCCGCTCGTGCCACCGCCGCCGACGTGGTTCGAGCTGAACGAACTGCCCGTGATGTTCAGGCTCCCCGGACTCGCGCCGCCCACGTGGACCACGCCGAACCCCTCCAGGTCGGAGCCGCCG
>DATBKS010000337.1:0-5577 GCA_036555755.1 Thermoleophilaceae bacterium | reverse complement strand
GCGAGATGTCAGTTTCCGGCTCTTAAGCCCCCTCAACTGGCCTGGAGCCAGTCGTAGAGCCAAAAATCCCTTCTGCGAAAGCCGCAATTTGCGGGGTGCCTGCGCCAAAATCCGCTATCTAGAGCCTCTTCGTCCGAATCCATTGTTAGGTTCGGATTCGTCCAAGACCCCCCGTAAGGAGGAGCAGGTGACGAAGTCCGAATTCGTAGACCAGGTTGCGTCTCAGTCTGGTCTGTCCAAGGGCGATGCCACGAAGGCCGTGGACACCGCTCTCGACGTGATCGAGTCGACGCTTGCACGCGGCGGTGAGATCAACTTCACCGGCTTCGGGAAGTTCTCGGTCGCAGACCGTGGCGCCCGGCAGGGCGTAAACCCGCAGACCGGCGAGCGGATCCAGATCGCGGCCAGCCGCGTACCGCGCTTCAGCGCCGGATCGGCTCTGAAGAAGGCAGTCAAGGGCTAATCCCGCAGGATCTAGCCCCAGCGGGCGGGGAGCCCTTCGGCAGCAGTACTGTCGGAGGCGTTATCCCCTTCGCTGACAGGCTTGCTGCGCTCGTCGAGGAACGGCGTAGCCAGATCGTCCTCGGCCTCGACCCCGACCCGGCCGCCTTGTGGCAGGTCGCGGTCGGGGCCGTGCGCGATCGTCAGGCCAGCCCGGCGGAGTTGACCGCGGCGGCGGTGGAGCTCCACTGCAAGGCCGCGATCGACGCCGCCGGCCCGGCGTGCGTGGCGATCAAGCCGCAGCTCGCGTGCTTCGAGCGCCTGGGCGCACCCGGCATCGCCGCCCTGTACGCGGTCGCCGGAGCCGCTCGCGAGGCGGGGCTGCTCGTGCTCGCCGACGGCAAGCGCGGCGACGTCCCGGTCACGGCCCGCGCGTACGCCCAGTTCCTCACGGGATCGACGCCCGGTGAGTTCGGCGAGGTCCCCGGCCTCGGCGCCGACGCCTTCACCGTCAATCCCCTTCTGGGCCGGGACTCCCTAGAGCCCTTCGTCGAGGCCGCGCGCCAAGCCGGCGCCTGCGTCTTCTGCCTGGTGCGCACGTCCAACCCCGGCGCGGCCGACGTGCAGGACCTGCCGGCGCCCACGGACCCCGTCCACGAGCAGCTCGCCAGGATCGTCGACGAGCTCGGCGCGGATACGACCAGCGCCTGCGGGCTCTCCGACGTCGGCGCCGTCACCGGCGCCACGCGGCCAGAGATGCTCGGCCGGCTGCGCGAGCTGATGCCGCGCTCGATCTTCCTGCTGCCAGGCGTCGGAGCGCAGGGCGGCTCGGTTGAGCTACTTGGTCCGGCGTTTGCGCCACACCCGGCCGCGGCCCTCGTCACGGCCTCGCGCTCGATCGTCGATGCATACCGCTCGGCGTCCGGGGTAGACCCTGCTGTGGCGGCGGCGAACGCCGCAGAGAGCCTGAGAGACACCGCTTGGGCACTCTCCTCACCCAGTTGAGGTACGGAAAAAACTGAAGAGCCGGGACGGAAACATCGAACATCCGTCCAGTTCGAGGTATCCGCTGTTTAAACCCACAACCGGAATGGCGACATCTCCTGCGTGGGGCGAATTCCGTACCTGTTGGTTGCGGGTTGCGTTGCAGCATTCGTGATCGCTCCCGCAGCCGCAACAGCACGCATCTTCGGCACCAAGCCGATTCCGATCTCAGTGGGGCCGCATGGCGAGGGTGCCAACGGTCCCTCCGGCCACCCCACGATCTCCGGCGACGATCGCAAGGCGCGCTACGTCGCGTTCGACTCGGCGGCGTCCAACCTGGTCCGTAACGACTGGAATGGCCACTGGGACGTCTTCGTCTGGAGCCGCCCGCATGGCCGGGCCGGCCTCCGCCTCTCCGCACCCGCCCGTCCGTCCGGTCATCTCGTCCGCGCCAGCGTCTCCTCCCACGAGGTGCAGGGCAACGGCGACTCGTCCAACCCTTCATTGGACGGCTCGATGCACAGCAGGCCGCGCTGCGTGGCCTTCCAGTCCACGTCGAGCAACCTCTCGCCTCGCGACGGCGACTTCGTCTCGGACATCTTCGTCCGCAACTTCCACCGCGGGCGCACCGTCCTGGTCTCGCGGGGGATCGGGGCCGCGGCGTACAACCCGTCGATCGACGGCAACTGCGGCAAGGTCGCCTTCGAGGCCGGCGGCTACGTCTTCATTGCCCGCGAGGCGCGCGGCAAGCCGCGCCTGATCGGCTCAGGCTCCAATCCTTCCTTCGCCCGCGACGGCTCGGCGATCACGTGGCAGCAGGGCGGCGGAATCATGCTCCGCGCCGGCGGCCACACGCTGCGCGTGGCGAGCAACGGCTCCGACCCGCACGTGTCCGACCGCACCTCGGGCGGCTGGGCGGTCGTCTTCCAGACCGGCGCTCGCCTGACCGGCAACGACACGAACCCGGGCAGCGACGTCTACATGCGCGTGATCCGCGGCGGCCGAGTGGTCGACACCGACCTGATCTCGGCCTCTCGTCGCGGTGCGCACAGCCTCGGCGGGTCGAACCTCGCGGGCGGCATCACCGCCTACGGCGCGCCGCGCGGGATCGTGACCTTCGCGAGCGCCCAGGGTGGTTCCGACACGCTCTACTACCGGAACAACCACACCGGCAACATCGACGACCTCGCGCACGCCTCGGGCGGCGCGGTGATCTTCGACGTCGCCACGAGCGCACGCGCCAACTTCGTCGCCTTCAGCTCCACCTACCCCGGCTTCCGCTTCGACCACAACGGGTCGCAGCAGGATGTGTTCTTCAAGGGGTTGGTCGACGGGGAGCCTTGGTAGCTCCGTCCGCCGTGCGCCGCCCGCCGGTTGGCAGTAGGCAGTAGGCAGTTGGCAGTTGGCAGAAGGGTCCTACAGCGGGGCTAGCATCCGCTGGCGATGACTGGTCGGTCTCGTCGGTCTCGGGGACTTGCGCGCCTGGTCGCGGTACTGGCGCTTGCCGGCTTCGTGATTGCTTTCCTGGTCGTCCTCAGTAACTCGGGGACGAATAACAGCCCGAGCACCACGACACCGCCCTCAAACAGCACACCCTCGAGCACCACGGAATCGACTACCAACACCACTTCGAAGTTCGCGCACCGCCGCACCTATGTGGTCAAGACCGGGGACACCCTGGGGGCGATCGCGATCAAGACCGGCGTGAGCGTCTCCACCCTCGAGGACCTCAATCCCGGGCTCGACCCGCAGGGCCTCGTAGCTGGGCAGAAGCTAAAACTGAGGGAGTGACGGGAGCGCCAAGGATCCGGCTTCGCCTCATGGGCGCTTGCGTTGCCGTGGCGTTCGCGCTCGCCGTTTTCGCCCTCCCCGCGGGCGCCGCCACATCGCCCGAGCTCGACTCCACGGCGGCGATTGTGATCGACGCGAAGACCGGTGCCGTGCTCTTCTCCCAGCACGGGACCTCGCGCCGCGCGATTGCCAGCACCACCAAGCTGATGACCGCGAATCTGACGCTCGAGAAGGCCAGGCCGAGCGAGGTGTTCACGGCGCCGGCCTACCATGCCGGCCCCGCGGAGTCGGTGATCGGCCTGCGCAAGGGCGAGGAGATGACCGTCCACGACCTGTTGCGCGCGCTGCTCCTGCCGAGCGCGAACGACGCCGCATGGGACCTCGCCTACAACGTGGGCGACGGGTCGGTGAGGAGGTTCGTCCGGATGATGAACCGCCAGGCGAAGCAGCTCGGCCTCACGCACACCCACTACGCGAACCCGATCGGGCTCGACGATCCCGGCAACTACTCCACGGCCGGCGACCTGGCGAAACTGGCTTCGATCGACATGCGCAACCCGAAGTTCGCGCGGATCGTCGACCTCACTCACGCCACGCTGAAGACCGGCTCGCACGAGCGCACGGTGATCAACCGCAACGACCTCGTCGGCCGCTACCACTACGTCGACGGCGTGAAGACGGGCCACACGATCGACGCCGGGTACGTGCTCGTCGGCGCCGCGCACCGGCAGGGCGCGAGCGTGATCAGCGTCGTGCTTGGCGAGCCCAGCATTGCGCGCCGCGACGCCGACTCGATCGCCCTGCTCCGCTACGGCCTCGCCCAGTACCACCGAGTGGGCGTGCTGAAGGGCGGCAAGACGATCGCGAGCGTCCCCATTCATCAGCACGGCGGCCAGGCGGATCTCGCCGCCGCACGACCGGTCTCGCTCACGGTGCGGCGCGGCACGCCCGTGCGGACGCGCATAGAGCAGCCAGAGGAGCTCAAGGGCCCGCTGCCCGCCGGGCGCGCCGTGGGGCGCGTCCAGGTGCTCGTGAACGGCAACGTCGTGCGCACCGTCCCGCTCGTGACCGTCGACAAGGTGCCGGGACCGGAGTTCATGCGCAGGCTCGAAGGCGCGCTCAGAGACGTGCTGATCACGCTTGCGGTGCTGTTCGTTTTGCTGGCAGGTACCCTCGTTGCGCTGCGGGTGCGTGTCGTGCGCCGGCAGCGAGCCAGATCAGTCCGATGATCATCACGGTCACCCTCAACGCCGCGATCGACAAGACGCTCGCGGTCCCCAACTTCCGCCTGGGCCGCCGCCACAGGGCCGTCGAGCAGACCTCGATGGCGGGCGGCAAGGGGGTCAACGTCGCCCGTGCGCTCAAGTCGCTCGGCCAGCCGGTGATCGCCACCGGAGTGGCCGGTGGGCCCAACGGCACCCGCATCATCGAGCAGCTCACCGAGGAGGCGATCCTCAATGACTTCGTCCGAATCCGCGAGGAGTCGCGCATGTCGACCGCGGTGGTCGATCCGACTTCCGGGGAGCAGACCGAGATCAACGAGCGCGGCCCGCTGGTCACCGAGGCGGAGCTCGAGCTGTTCGTCGACAAGCTGCTCTACCTCGCCAAGGGCGCGAGCATGTGCGTGTTCGCCGGCTCGCTCCCGCGCGGGGTCGACATCGACGTCTACGCGCGGCTGATCCGCGAGTTGCGCCGGCTCGAGGTGCTGACGATCGTCGACACCGACGGCGATCCGCTGCGGCGTGCCGTGCGCGCCGAGCCGGACGTCGTGTCCCCGAACGTGCTCGAGGCCGAGGAGGTGGTCGGCCACGAGTTCAACGACGACGAGGACCGCGTGATCGCCGTCCGCGAGATGGTCGGCTTGGGCGCGCGCGAGGCGATCATGACGATGCCCGACGGCTGCTTCGCCCACATGGCCCCGGAGGAGCCGAACGGCGACCCGAGCGTGTACCGCGTCCACGTGCCCACCGGCGCGGTCGAGCCGCGCGCTACCGTCGGCTCCGGCGACGCGTTCCTGGCCGGCTTCGTGGCCGCCCGCTACAACGGCCGGCCCACCGCCGAGTGCCTCGCCTACGGCGTTGCCTGCGGCGCCGAGTCGACGCAGCACCTGGGCGCCGGCGTGCTCGATCCAGACCGCGTCGGGCGCCTGCTCGACGAGATCGAAGTGCAACGTCCGGAATTACCGGCGGAAGTGACATAACGCGTCGGCTACATTGAGTTTCGCCGCGCCGCAACGCCTCACGGCGCCGCTTGCGGCGATGTTACATTCGTCCGCTTCGAGCCCTAGGATCCCCGAATGGAAGTTGAGATCGGTCGCGGCAAGAAGGCTCGCCGCGCTTATGGATTCGACGACGTCGCGAT
>DATBKS010000336.1:0-5228 GCA_036555755.1 Thermoleophilaceae bacterium | reverse complement strand
GGTGATCGCCCACGGCACCGACGACCAGAAGAAGCGCTTCCTCAACCCGATCCTGTCGGCCGAGGAGATCTGGTGCCAGGGCTTCTCCGAGCCGGAGTCGGGCTCCGACCTCGCCTCGCTCAAGACGAAGGCAGTCAAGTCAAACGGCGGCTGGAAGATCACCGGCCAGAAGGTCTGGACCACCTATGCGCACGAGGCCAAGTGGTGCATGCTCGTAGCGCGCACCGACCCTGACGCGCCCAAGCACAAGGGCCTCACCTACTTCCTGATGGACATGGAGCAGGACGGCGTGCAGGTGCGCCCGCTCGTGCAGATCACGGGCGAGTCCGAATTCAACGAGATCTTCATGGAGGACGCCTACGTCCCCGACGAGAACGTCGTGGGCGAGCCGGGTCAGGGCTGGAACGTGGCCATAACGACGCTGATGAACGAGCGCGCCGGCCTGGCGTTCGGCTCGGCGGTGGCGATCAAGCTGGCGCTGGGCGATCTGATGGAGCTCGTGCGCGAGCGCGGCCTCGACGACGATCCGGTGATCCGGCAGCGCGTCGGCCAGCTCTACATCGAGGCGGAGACGCTGCGGCTGAACGCCTACCGCGGCCTCACGAGCCAGATGAAGCACGGGATCCCGGGCCCCGAGGGTTCGCTGCCCAAGTGGCAGTGGTCGGACATCAACCAGGCGCTCACCGAGCTGGCGATGGACGTCCGCGGCCCGGAGGCTCCGGTCGTTGATGAGAAGTGGACCTACCGCTTCCTGCGCGCACGCGCCAACTCGATCGAGGGCGGCACCACCGAGATCCTCAAGAACATCATCGCCGAGCGCGTGCTCGGCCTGCCGAGGATGAGGTAGCCGACTTGAACTTCGACTTCACCGACGACCAGCAGGCGATCAAGCGCACCGCCAACGAATTCCTGGCGAGCCGCTTCAAGCCGGAGAAGCGCCGCGAGCTGGCCGAGGCCGGCACATACGACGACTCGCTCTGGGGCGAGATCGCCGAGCTCGGCTGGGCGGGGATCTTCATCGACGAGGAGCACGGCGGCCAGGGCCTCGGCGTGATCGAGCTGGTGATCCTCCAGGAGGAGCTCGGCTTCGCGCTCGCGCCCACGCCGTTCTTCTCCAACGCCGCGGCAGGCTTCCTGATCCAGCAGGCCGGCAGCGACGAGCAGAAGCAGCGGCTCCTGCCCGGGATCGCGTCGGGCGAGGCTCGCGGCACCGTCGGCGTCGTGTCGAACGGCGAGGCGCCGCTCGTGCCGGACGCCGACTCGGCTTCGGTGATCGTGCTCGTGGACGGCGACTCCGCCACCGTCGTGGAAGCGGGGAGCGCGGAGATCGAGCAGCGCGACACGATCGACTCCACGCGCCGCTTTTCGAGCGTGAAGGCGAACGGCGGCGGCGAGCAGCTCGGCGGCGACGTGCAATCCGGCGTCGATCGCGCCGAAATCGCGCTGGCGGCGGAGCTCGTGGGCATCGCGCAGTGGGCGATGAACGAGGCCGTCGCATACGCCAAGGACCGCAAGCAGTTCGACCGCCCGATCGGCTCCTACCAGGCCGTTGCGCACCGCTGCGCGCAGATGATGCTCGAGGTGGAGAGCTCGCGCTCGGCCGCCTACTACGCGGGCTGGGTGGCCGACAACGAGCCGGAGTCGCTCGCCATCGCCGCCTCGATGGCAAAGGCCTACGCGGCCGACGCCGGCTGGCGCGTGACCGCCTCCTCGCTGCAGGTGCATGGCGGCATCGGCTTCACCTGGGAGCACGACCTCCACTTCTTCCTCAAGCGTGCCCGCACCGACGGGCACCTCTTCGGCAGCCCGCGTTCGCACCGCGACCGCGTTGCCGAGCTCGCGGGCCTCTCGCGCGCAGCGGCCACCGCTTAAGCCGCTCTCTAAATAATGCTTGCTGGCTAGCCAGTCGGGCGCGTAGGATCTTGCGACCGCTGGCCGGGGGGCCGGGGATGAGAGAGGAGACTCGCATGGACGACTTCGTGCTGAGCCGGCGCCGCTTCCTGGCTTCGGCGGGTGGCTTCGCCGCAACAACGGTGTTCGCGCCGCAGGTGTTCGCCAATGGGTTGACGAGCGCGAAGAAAGCGCCGAAATTCAGCGGCGGCTCGTTTCCCGACGGGGTGATCTCGGGCGATCCGGGACAGCACGGGATCACGCTGTGGACGCGCGTCGCGGGCGTCGGCGGCGCCGGGCGTGTGGAGCTCGAGGTGGCGAAGGACTCCCACTTCAAGCACGTTGTCGCACGCACGGATATCGCCACCAACGTGAACCTCAACCACACGGCGAAGGCGCGCATCGCCGGCCTCAAGCCGCACTCGCGCTACTTCTACCGCTTCTCCACGAAGAACCATCACAGCCCGGTCGGGCGCTTCCAGACCATGCTGCCGGCCGACTCGCACGAGACCGTGCGCTTCGCGTACTTCTCCTGCATGGACTACACGCACGGCTTCTACAACGCCTTCGACCTGATGGCGACTGAGGACATCGACTTCATGGTCGGGCTCGGCGACTACATCTACGACGAGGCCTACCACTCCATCGCCGACGGCACCGGCGTGCGCGACGACACGATCGGTCCCGCCCCCCAGGCAGGCACGACGACGGACTTTCACCACCAGGCGATCACCCTCGACGAGTACCGGCAGAAGTACAAGCTCTACCGGACCGACAAGGCGCTGCGGAAGGTGCACTCGCTGTTCCCGTACGTCACGACGTGGGATGACCACGAGGTGCAGGACAACTACGCCGGCCACCCGTCCGACGGCGGCCTGCCGCCGCAGAACCAGTACAGCGTCGCGCGTAAGCGGGCCGCGTACCGCGCCTTCTTCGAGTCGATGCCGCTGTACGACATCAAGGGCGGCCCGGGCGACCGCATCTACCGCTCCCTGCCGTTCGGCCGCAACGTCGAGCTGATCATGCTCGACGAGCGCCAGTACCGCGACAACCAGCCCTGCGACGACCAGGTCGTCCCGCCGTGCACGGAGCTGCCGAACAAGCGGGCCTTCCTCGGCTCCAAGCAGATGAAGTTCCTCAAGCAGCGCCTCAAGCACTCCAAGGCGGCGTGGAAGATCATCGGCAACGAAGTGATGATCATGGACACCAAGGTCGGGCCGAACACCTACTTCGGCTACGACAGCTGGCAGGGCTACCCGGGCGAGCGCGAGGAGCTCGCGCAGTACATCCACTCGCAGAAGATCGACGACGTGATCTTCATCACCGGCGACATCCACACGTTCGTCACCGGCGACGTGAAGACGAACGGCGGCACCGGCGATCCGGCCGGCATCGAGTTCGTCGGCGGCTCGATCACCTCGGCTGGTCTGGGCGAGAGCAACATCGACCTCGGCGGCGGCAACGTCCTGCCGGGCAACGACCAGAACCCCAACACGCCGCCGTCGATCATCAACGCGCTGCGCGGCTTCAACCCGTGGGTCGACCAGGCTGACTTCGACCACCACGGCTACGGCGTGGTGAAGGCTTCGAAGTCGAGCCTGGATGTGCGGCTACGGCGTATGAAGACGATCAAGCAGCACTCGAAGTCGAAGCTGCCGGACTTCCATTACGTCGTGAAACGGGGTCAGAAGTCGATCATCGGCAAGTCGTCGTAAGCGCCGCCAGGGTTTAGCTTCGGCGCGCCCTGGAACCCCTAAAGACCAAACATTTAAGTCGGAGGGGGAACGATGGAAGCAACCACGCGCACGGGCGCTGCCACGCGCTCGCGAGAGAGGCACGACTCCGCTGCCGGCAGCGGAAAAGCCAACGAGCTGCTGGGACGCCTCGAGCGGATCGACATCTGGTCGCTCCCGTTCCTGTTCATAGGAATCCTCGGGCTCGGCTTCCTCTTCACCTTCTACGACATCTTCGACATCAACGTCAGCTTCATTCAGAGCTGCGTAGCCCTGAAGAAGGGCTGCACGCCGGAGAACGCGATCACCACGCTGCGCACGCCGATCCTGCTGAACCTCGCGGGCTACGTGCTCGGCACGCTCGTGCTGAGCCCGATCTCGGATCGCATCGGCCGGCGCAACATGCTGCTCTTCACGATGCTCATCACGGGGCTCGGCGCGCTCTGGAACGCGCTCGCCGCGGACTACACGCAATTCGTCCTCGCGCGCATCGTCACCGGCGTCGGCATCGGCGCTGACCTGGCGATCGTCAACACCTACATCGGCGAGGTCGCGCCGCGGCGCAACAGGGCCAAGTTCACGTCGCTGATCTTCGTGATGTCGTCGATCGGCGCGTTCCTAGGCGTGTGGGTGGGCCTCGTGCTCACCACCGAACCCGCGCCGTGGCCGAAGGGGCTGTCGTGGGCACAGGCGTCCGAGACCTTCACGAACGGCTGGCGCTGGACGTACGCCATCGGCGCGCTGCTCGCGCTCGTGGCGATCGCGCTGCGCTTCGAGCTTCCGGAGTCGCCGCGCTGGCTGATCGGACGCGGTCGGCTGGACGAGGCGGAGAAGGTCGTCAGCGGGATGGAGGAGCGAGCCTCGAAGCGCGGTCCGCTCGACGACCCGGTGCCGGTGGACGACCCCGTGGTCACAGAACGCGCGCCGTACCGCGAGCTGCTCGGGTCGAGCGTCTACCTCAAGCGCATCCTGCTGCTGTTCAGCATGTGGTTCCTCGCCTACGTGACCGTGTACGCGTTCTCCGCGGGTGGCACCTCGATCTTCACCGCGCTCAACTACGAGCCGCCCGAGGCCGGGCTGATCGTGGCGATGGGCGTCATCGGCTTCGTGGTGGCGGGTGTCACCGCGCCGTTCATCGCGGAGTGGCTCGAGCGCAAGCTGTGGCTCCCGCTGTGCGCGCTGATCACGATTGGCGGCAGCGTCTTGGTGGCCGAGGCGGGCGACACCAACCTTACGTGGGCGTTCATCGGCGCCGGGATCGTGTTCTTCGGCTTCAACCTGTGGGTGCCGATGGCGTACGCGTGGTCGGCGGAGAACTTCCCGACGCGCGCACGCACCACCGGCTTCGCGCTGGTGGACGGCGTCGGTCACCTTGGCGGCGGCGTCGGCGTGCTGCTGATCGCGCCGCACCTGGACGACTGGAGCCCGCTCACCTCGTTGCTGGTGATCAGTGGCTGCCTGGCCGCGGCCGCGGTGATCGCCCAGTTCGGGATCCGGACCCGAGACAGGAGGCTCGAGGAAGTTTCGCCATGATGTGCCGTCGATGAAGCGGCACGAGGCGCTCGAACAGCTGTCCCGCGACCACCATCAGGCCCTCTTCCAGGC
>DATBKS010000335.1:0-12064 GCA_036555755.1 Thermoleophilaceae bacterium | reverse complement strand
CAGCGCAAGCTCGATCTCACCGACTTCATCACGCAGTCCTCGCTCGCCAGGCGCATCGTGCAGGTGGCGAAGCAGTTCGTGGTCGGCTACAGCTCGCCGTCGCAGACCGTCGTCGTGATCGTCGCCGCGGTGCTCGTGGTCATCGCGCTCGGTCTCGTCTACGCGCGGCTGGTGGAACGAGAACGCCGCGCGGCGATGGTCGCCGCGGTGGTCGGCGGCACGGCAGTCGGGCTGCCGGTGATCCTCGCGCTGGCGGGGGCCGACTACCTCGACACCCGCAACGTCCTCGGCGCCTGGCTGCCGCTGATGCTCGTCCTCGCGATCGGGCTCGGTGCCCGGCGGGCCGGCCGCACCGGCCTCGTCGCAACCGCCGGGCTATGCGCGGTCGGGCTGTTCGTCTCGATCTCGGTGTGGGCCAACCCCGCCTACCAGCGCGAGGACGACCGCGGTCTCGCCGAGGCGCTCGGACCGCCCACGGTCCCGCGGGCGATCGTGCTCACGCCCTTCAACGCCACGGTCCCGCTCGGCATCTACACGAAGCCGTTCGAGCGCTCGGTGGTCCCGGTGCGCGAGGTCGACCTGGTCGCGCTGCCGACGCGCAGCAGCCTGTTCTCCGGAGCGAAGCCGCCCGCGCGCTATCCCAACCACCCGGTGTTCACGCCGGGCATGAAGCTGGTCGAGACGAAGTTCACCGACCAGTACTCGCTGATCCGCTTCCGCTCGGATAAGCCGGTGCTGCTGCAGCCGTCGTTCCTGTCGTCGCTGCGGCTCGACCCGCGGAACGTCGCGGTGCTGTACCAGCGTTAGCCGCGCCGCAGCGTGTGCGCGTCGCCGACGCGGCGCGTTACCTTCTCGCCGTCCAGGTGCTCGAGCAGCGCCTGTGCGTACTTGCGCGAGGTGCCGAGCTCGTCGCGCACAGACGCGATCGTCGCGCTGCCGTCTCGCTCGCACAGCGCGATCACGCGCGCCTCGAGCTCGGCGAGCGGGTCCGGGTGGAAGTGGAGATTGCGCGCCACGCGCACCGCCTGGCCCGCGTCGGCGAGTTGGCGCAGCCGCGCCGCCGCCTCCTTGGCGGACAGGCCAACAGCCTCGGCGAGCTCGTTGTCGGTGCGCGGCTCGCGGCCGTCAGAGCGCAGCAGCGACGCCATCTGGAGCGCGGCCTCGTCGAGCGGCGGCGGCCCTTCGTCGGCCGGCGCCGGCTCGGGCTCTGGCTCTTCCACAGGCGGCGGCTCCTCGCCGCGTTCGAGGGCGCGCAGCCGCTCGAGGACGTCGGGTGAGCCCGCGTGCTTGCGTGGATGCGCGTCGATCACCACGCCCCCGCCAACCGTGTCCGGCGGTGCGAGTTGACGCACGATCAGGTGGTCGCCGGCGAGCGGAACGAGCGGCGCCTCGAGCCGCAGCTGGGCAAGGGTCGCCTTGCCAGGCGCGATGCCCTCCCCTTCGAGCGAGTACACCCGCGCCGGCGCCTCGCGCGTGCCGTGGTGGATGTGCACGCGCGCGCCGCGGCGCAGCGGCCGCGCGTCCGGCTCGAGACTCAGCGCCGCGTCGATCAGGTACGTGGGCGCGACGTCCGCGTCCGGCGTGGTGACGAGGTCGCCGCGGCCCAGCTCGCGCCAGCCCACGCCCACGAGGTTGAGCGCCACGCGCTGACCGGCGGCCGCGCGCTCGACAGGCTGGTCGTGCACCTGAACCGAGCGCACCCGCGCATTGAGGCCGCGCGGCAGCACGCGCACGCTGTCGCCCTGCCCGATCGAGCCCGACCAGAGCGTGCCGGTGACGACGGTGCCGATCCCGCGCAGGGTGAACGAGCGGTCGAGGTGCAGCCGCGCCGGGCCGTCGTGGTCCGCACGAGCGGTGACGCCGTCGGCGGTGCGGTCGAGCGCGGCGCGCAGCTCGTTGAGCCCGGTCCCCTTCAGCGCGGACACCTTCACGATCTCGATCCCCGGCAGGAGCTCCCCCACTTCCTCAGCCGCCAGCTCGGGCTCGCCGATGTCGGCCTTCGTGATGGCGACGACCCCCGCGCTCACCCCGAGTTGGCGCAAGACCGTCAGATGCTCGCGGGTCTGAGGCATCACGCCGTCGTCGGCTGCCACGCAGAGCAGGAACAGGTCGATCCCCGAGGCACCCGCCACCATCGTGCGCACAAAGCGCTCGTGGCCCGGCACGTCGACCACCGAGAGCTGTCGCCCGCTCGGCAGTTTGAGCGGCGCGTAGCCCAATTCGATCGAAATTCCCCTCGACCGCTCTTCTGGCAGACGGTCCGTGTTCTTTCCCGTAAGCGCATTGATCAGGGCTGTCTTGCCGTGATCGATGTGACCGGCGGTGCCTAGTGTGAGCGGCTGGTCGCGGCGCAGAGGTGTAGCCATCGGGATGAGGGCTATCGCAGCGCTTCGATCACGCCGCTCGCTACCGCCGCCGCCTCGGCGTCGTCGAGCGTGCGCGGGTCGAGCAGCAGCCAGCCCTGACGGGCGCGCCCGATCACCGGCGGATCGCCCGCCCGCAACTTCTGAGCCAGGTTGTCCAGAGAGAGCGGCGCCGGATCGACGGCGCACACGGGTCCGGCGAGCTCGAGGAGCGGCAGCGCGCCGCCGCCTACCTTCGCCGACGCCGTGATCACCTGCGCGTCCACCCCTGCATCGGCGAGCGTCGCCCGCATCAGCTCGGCCCGCGCGCCTAGCTCCTCCTCGCCCGCGGTGAGCATCCGCAGCACCGGCACCTCGCGGAGCGCGCCCGCGGGGTCGCGGTAGAGCCGCAGCGTCGCGCCGAGTGCTGCAAGCGACAGCTTGTCGATCCGCAGCGCGCGCGCCAGCGGGTGCTTGCGGCAGAGGTCGATCGCCTCGCGCGTGCCCACCATCAGGCCCGCCTGCGGCCCGCCGAGGAGCTTGTCGCCAGAGAAGCACGTGACCGCGCAGCCGGCGGCCACCGAGCGCTTGACCGGCGGCTCGTCGGCCAGCTCCGGAACACGCTCGGCGAGAGCGCCCGAGCCGACGTCGTCGATCACGGGCACGCCGAGGCCGCACAGCTCCTCGATCTCCACGTCCTCCACGAAGCCGACAGTGCGGAAGTTGGACTGGTGCGCGCGCAGCAACGCGCCGGTGTCTGGCCCGATCGCGCGCTCGTAGTCAGCGAGGCGCGTGCGGTTGGTGGTGCCCACCTCGACGAGGCGCGCGCCCGACTGCGCGACCACGTCCGGCACGCGGAACGAGCCACCGATCTCCACGAGCTGGCCGCGCGAGACGACGAGGTCGCGATCGGCCGCCAGGGCCGCCGCGGCGAGCAGCACCGCCGCAGCGCAGTTGTTCACCACGAGCGCCGCCTCGGCGCCCGTCAGCTCGCAGAGCAGCGACTCCGCGTGCGTCTGGCGCGAGCCGCGCTCCCCGCGTTCGAGGTCGTATTCGAGGTTGGAATACCCGTGACCCGCCTCGGCGGCGGCGGCACTGGCGGCGCGCGCGAGCGGCGCACGGCCGAGGTTCGTGTGGACGATCACGCCGGTGGCGTTCAGCACGCCACGCAGGCTCGGGCGGTCCGACTGCGCAAGCCACTCGTGGGCGGCAGCCTCGAGGTCGGCCTCGCCCGCGTCGCCCGCGGCGAGCGCGGTCCGGCGCGCATCGATCGCGGCGCGGGCCGCAGCCACGGCACGGGCGTGCGGCACGCCCTCGAGCCGCGCGGCCAGCTCGTCCACCGAGGGCAGCGCGCGCAGCAGCTCGTTCAGCTCAGGGCCGTGCTCCCTCGACCCAGCGCCCTTCGCCACCCTCGACCTCCTTCTTCCAGATCGGAGCCTCGGCCTTCAACCTGTCGATGATCTCGCGCGCGCCCGCGAACGCCTCGCCGCGGTGCGGCGCCGACACCGCCACCGCCACGCTCGGCTCGGACAGCGGCACGTCGCCCACGCGGTGCTCGGCAGCGGCGGCGCACAGACCGTGGCGCTCGGCGGCGTCGGCCACCACCGCGGCCATCTTCTGCTCGGCCATCTCCACGTAGGCCTCGTACTCGAGCTTCTCCACCTCGCGCGTAACGCCCTGGAAGGTCACCACCGCGCCCGCCCGCGGGTCACGCACGAGCTTCACCAGCTTGTCGAGCGACAGTGGCTCGTCGGTAACGCGCACGTGCTGGAGCGCGGCCTCGCCGCCGCTCACCGGCGGAATCAGCGCCAGCTCGTCGCCGGGGTCGAGCACCTGGTCCTCGTCGGCGTACTCGCGGTTCACCGCCATCACAAGCGGCAGTCCCTCCGCGATCGAGCCGAGCTCGGCCAGGGCGTCGCTCACGCGCGCGCCATCGGGGAGCGAGAGGGTGACCTCGCGCGCGCCCGCGCGCTCGCGCAGCATCGCGAACAGCCGCACGGTGACCTCCATGCGGCTGATGCTAGTTCGGAACGGCTAGCGTGAGCCGGGCATGCAAGCGAGAGCCCAAGCCGCCCCGCCGCGCCAGTCGGTGTTCGATCGGGTGCCCGCGCCCGGGCTCCTGATCATCGGGATCGCCTCGGTGCAGATCGGCGCGGCGTTCGCCACCAAGCTCTTCGACCACCTCGGGCCGGCGGGCACCGTTCTGCTGCGCGTGTTCTTCGCTGCGCTCGTGCTGTGGGCGATCTGGCGACCGAAGCCTCGCGAGCATTCGGGCAACGACCTGCGCCTCGCCGCGGTGTTCGGCCTCTCGCTCGCCTTCATGAACCTCTGCTTCTACGAGGCGCTCGACCGCATCCACCTCGGCATCGCGGTGACGCTCGAGTTCGTCGGCCCGCTCGCCGTCGCGCTCGCCGGCTCGCGCACACGGCTCGACGTGTTGTGGGCGGGGCTCGCCGCGGCTGGCGTCGTGCTGCTCGGCGGCTTCGGCTCGCCAGATGTCGTCGGAATGATCTTCGCGCTCGCCGCCGGCGCCCTGTGGGGCGCGTACATCCTGCTCAACGCGCGCGTGGGCCGGGCGTTCAGCGACGGCAGCGGGCTCGCGATCGGAATGGCGCTAGGTGTCCTGCCGTTGATCCCGTTCGGGATCGCGGACGCAGGGTCCGAGTTGCTCAAGCCCGAACTCCTCGCGGTCGCCTTCGGCGTCGCCCTACTCAGCTCGGTGGTGCCCTACTCGCTCGAGCTGGAGGCGCTGCGAAGACTCCGCGCGCAGGTGTTCGGCGTGTTGATGAGCATCGAGCCGGCGATGGCGGCGCTGGCCGGCTTCATCGTGATCGGGCAGGACCTGAGCGCGGTCGACGTCGCGGCGATCCTGCTGGTCGTGGCGGCGAGCGCCGGGGCCACGCTCGGCGCGCGGACCCCCGCGCCCGTGGACGCCTGACCCGGACCGCACGCGCGTCCGCACACGTAGTGAAGGTGCATGCGCGCGTTACCGCTGCTCGCCGCCGCCGTCGCACTCGCTGGGTGCGGAGGCTCCGCCACGCGACCTCCTTCGCCGGCGCCGCACGAGACGGTCTACCTCGCCGGCTCGCGTCCCGGCACGGTCACGAGAGTCGACGTCAGCCGGCACACGACGCACACGTACAAGCTCCACGGAGTCGGTCCCGGCGATCCGCCCTACATGCTCGCCGCCACCGGTGGCCGGCTCGTCACCTTCACGCTCGGCCGCACGTTCTCCTACGGCCCTGCCCTCAGAGGCAAGCCGAAACTGCTCGGCGAGTCATGGTTCTTCGTCCCCTCCGCCAAGCGCGGACGCGTATGGCTCGCGCTGCTCGGCAACCCCCGAACGGTGGCGCTGCGCGGGCTGCGCGAGGTGACCGTCGACGGCCGCACCACGGTTGCCCACACGCCGAAACCTCCGAGCTGGCCGCTCGCCGCGCTCGATACGGGGCTGGTGATTCAACGCAAGACGCTCGACCTGTGGAACCCGGCAACCGGCGCGATAGAGCAGCATCTGCCCGGCGTCTTCCCGCTGGCCGCGCACGGCTCACTGCTCGCGTCGTGCGAGGACCCGTGCCCGAGGCTGCACGTGATCGACACGCGCACTCGTGCCCAAACCGACTTCCAGCCGGCGGCGAACTTCGACTTCAGGGCCGGCTATGACGGCGCCTTCTCGCCGGACGGCCGCCTGCTCGCGGTGCCCGCCAAGCTGCACCGGGGCGGCTACCGCGTGGCGGTGATCGACCTGAAGCTGCGGCGCGCGCGGCTGCTGAATGGCCCGCGCCTCGCCGCGGGCTACCAGTTCATGGCGTTCGGCTCGAACGGGCACCTCTACTTCCACGCACCCCGCGCGCGGCTCGCGGAATGGAACGGCGGCGCGGGCGCGCCGCGCGTAATCGCCGTTCACATCCCGCCGTCGACCGATATCGCGGCGGCCTAGCTCGCTACTGGAAGATCTCCGTCGTGCAGTCGCCGGCCGGCAGGTGGATCTCGTGCGGCCGGGCCGGCCCGGTGTCCAGCTTCGTGAAGTCCACGAAGAAGGTCGGGTCGAGCGCGTAGCCGCCGTCGTCACCCCGGACGAGCCGCGTCATCCAGCCGCGAATCTCCGGATAGAACTGGTTGTCCCAGGTCGAGTAGAGCGAGTTGGTGACGTAGACCCGCTCGCCGTCGAGCGAGGCCTGCAGCATCTGCGGCCCGCCGTTCAGCGGGCCCTCCGCGAGCGGGTGGCCCTGGTCACGGCCGAGGATCCCGCCGAGCCAGGTCTGCGACTTGAGCTCGGGCGACGACGGGTCGCTCACGTCGTAGTGACGAAGGTCGCCGTGGAGCCAGTTCGAGAAGAACAGGTCCTTGTCGTCCATCGTCAGGACGAGGTCCGTGATCAGCCCGGGCACGCCGCCCTCGAGCGGCCAGCCCTCGAGCTCCTCGTTGCCGACGTCGATCACCTTGTCGGTGGTCCACTCGCCGTTCTTCGAGAAGCGGATGATGTTGCTCGACAGCGTGGCGCCCACGAAGCCCTGCGTCGAAGCGGGGTCG
This sequence comes from Thermoleophilaceae bacterium, assembly GCA_036555755.1. Classification (GTDB taxonomy): domain Bacteria; phylum Actinomycetota; class Thermoleophilia; order Solirubrobacterales; family Thermoleophilaceae; genus JAICJR01. The sequence continues at coordinate 5,192 of DATBKS010000335.1, read as the reverse complement.
TGCTGCCAGCGGATCTCGAGCGGGATCAGCCCCTCGGCGCCGAGATCGACAGTCTGGACCTTGGCCTTCTTCTCGAGGTCCCAGAAATGGAGCTGCTTGCCGTACTTGCCGGCGCCCACGTCCTCCGGATTGAAGCCGTCGTTGAACGTGTTCGGCGCGCCCCACTCGGACGAGATCAGCGTGTTCTGCCGCGGCGAGTACCAGAAGTCGTACATGAACTCCTGGTCGCCCTTGTCGACCTCCCAGCGCCCGAGCACCGAGAAGTCCTTCGAATCGAGCACGGCGAAGCCGCCGGGCAGGTTGCCGTCGGTGTCGCCGAGCATCGAGATCGTGACGATGTCGCCCGGCATGCAGTGCACCGTGTGCGGAGCCGTGTAACCCGCCTTCGCCTTGATCTCCTCCGGCTCGATCACCTTTGCGATCTCGGGCTTCAGCGGGTCGCTGACATCGAGGATGTGAATGCGCGACGAGCGCATGCCCGGGACCACCAGCGTGTCTCGTGTCAGATCCGAGTGGCACGCCGACGAGCACACGTTCCAACCGAAGTGGTGGAGCTCGTCCCCCACGTTCGGCATCGGCGTGCGATGGACGATCTGGTTGTAGGTGTCCGAGTCCGGGTTGACGTCGACCACCGCGATGAAGTCAGGCTCTTGAATTCCGGTGCCTTGGTAGAGGCACGCTACGTAGACGAACTCTTCGGGCGGCTGCTGCCGCGCTTCCTGTGGGGATGCGTACATCCGCTAGCTCACCTCCGAGACCTTTCCTGACTTGACGTCGTAAACGAAACCGCGGATCGAGATGTCGTCCGGCACGAGTGGCGAGTCCTTGAGGTACTGGACGTCGTCGCGGACGCTCTGCTCCAGGTCGGGGAACGGGAGAAAGTCGATATCGCTCGCGTCCGCTCCAAGGTCCTCCTGGACCTTTGCGTAGAGGTCCTCGTTCGTGAACGTGAGCATTCCGCAGTCCGTGTGGTGAATGACAAGGATCTCATCCGTGCCAAGCAGGCGCTCGGAAATCACGATTGAGCGGAGCGCCTCCTGCGCGCGGCCGCCGGCGTTGCGGATCACATGCGCGTCGCCCTCCTCGAGCCCGAGCGCCCGGCTCGGCAGGATGCGCGCGTCCATGCACGTGACGACGGTTGTGTGCTTGGCGGGCGGCATCGCCAGATCGCCCTTGGTGAAGCCTGCGGCGTAGCTCTCGTTGTTCTGGAGCAGCTCGTCGGTGACGGACATGGGCTCGTCCTTTCGGTTGGGGAGCGGACCGAGCGGCTAATGTACCGTAAGCCGGTAGGGATTGAAGGCTTTGGCGGGGGCCGTTTACGGCTGCGGGAAGTAGACCCGCGCGTAAGACGCCCCGTAGTGGAGCGCCACGGGGAAGTGACGCTCCACCAACGGGTATGGCGGCCCCCCAGTCGCGTCACCGGGGGAATGGCCGGTGACTCTCACCGAGACGTCGGAGTCGCTCGTCCCAAAACGCTGCGTACGGGCCGCCACAGCCACAGCGCTGGGGACCACCGTGGCCAACAACACGGCGATCAGAGTCGGCTTCCACGTCACGCAAGCGATCTTCACCCGACCCCCACGGGTGCCGCATCGGGGGTTTCCCTATGCCGTGCGAATGGGTCGAAATGTGCAAAAGGCGTGATAACCGAACCATTAACCCGGAGCTAGCCTCGCCCAAGTTCTCGTCCTAGCCCGATGGGCAGGCGCGCCAGGGCCGCAGAGACTCGCTCCATGCGACGTGTAGCCCTCCTAATAGCCGCCTTCGTCCTCTTCGCCGGCCTCCTGCGCGCGGCGTCGGACGCCTCCGCGAGCAGCATCGCCTACACCAAGGACCACAACGTCTGGCTGTCGAACGTCGACGGCTCCGGCCAGTACCAGGTGACCCACGACGGCAGCGACGCGCTCGCCTACGAGCACCCCAGCCAGGCCGACGACGGCACGATCCTCACCGCGCGCGGCACCCGTCTCTACCTGCTGAGGCAGAACGGGACGCAGATCAACTCCTTCGACTCGGTCATCACCGCGAACCCCTATGGCGCGGTCGGCCCGATGGATCCCTCGCTCTCCCCCGACGGCAAGACGATCGCCTACGGGATCGGGATCTTCAGCGGCTGGCACGACTACTCCACCGGCATCACCTGGACAAGCGACGCCGAGGCTGTCGTCTATCAGCGCACGAGCGATGGCCACCCGATCGGCGAGACCATGTTCTACGAGAGCCCGAAGTGGCGCCCCGACAGCCAGAACCTGCTGCTCTGGGCGCCGCTCAACCGCAGTGCTCCGCAGGCCGGCTTCGCCCCGATCGGCGCGAACCACAACGACGTGCAGGGCTGGTTCACCGACTACGACACGATCCCCCAGGGCAACTACGCCCAGAACGTCGGCCCCGGCGACCTCACGCGCGCGGGCGACAAGCTCGCCGCCCTCCGCATCGGCAACGGCGAGACGATCGAGCTCTATTCGGTGTCGAGCACGAACGCGCTGCCCGTCACCGCCTGTTACAACGGCCAGCCGAACGGCGGCCAGTTCGCCGACGTCACCTGGTCCCCGAGCGGCGACCAGCTCTCCTGGGCCGAAGGCAACGGCATCTGGGCGACCCACGTCGGCGCCGTCACGCCGTCCGGCTGTGACGCGTTCAAGGACCAGCACCTGATCATCCCCGGCGGCCGCGAGCCGTTCATCGGCCCGGCGAACGTCAACCCCGGCGCGGCCGGTCCCGGCGGCGGCAGCGGTGACAAGAAGGCGCCGAAGCTGAGCGCGAAGCTCAGGAAGAAGATCAAGCTGTCCGCCCTCCTCCACGGCAAGCTCGTCATCACGGGCAAGTCGAACGAGGCGGGCACCGTCAGCGCCGACCTCCTCATGAAGGCCGGCGCCGCGAAGAAGCTCCACTTGGCCAGGGCGCTCAAGATCACGATCGCCCACGGCCAGAAGACCCTCGCCAGGCCCGGCAAGGTGAAGATCAGGCTGTCGCTGCGCAAGGCGGTGGGGCGCCGCCTGATGCGCGCTCACGGCCTGAAGCTCACCCTCCGGATAACGGCGACGGACCAGGTTGGTAACGCAAGCAGTAAGCAGCAACGGGTAGCGGTCATCCGCTAGCTGTCTACTGCCAGCCGCCAACCTCCTACGCCACGAGGCCCGACATTGTCGGGCCTCGTGGCCTCTACCAGGCGTGCAGCGCCCGCATCCGGGACACCTTCTTGAACTGGTGTCCTTCCATGACGCCGAGGAGCTCGTCGAGAAGCGTGACGGCTTCCCCGATGAACCGCCCCTTGTTCAGCATCACGCACTCCGCGCGCTCGGCCATGGCGGCGTCGGTGAGTTCGGCACGGCTCGTGTTCCCCTTGTGGACGAAGCGGTCGAGCACCTGGGTCGCCCAGATCACCGGGACGTGTGCCGCCTCGCATAGCCAGAGCATTTCCTCCTGCATCTCGGCGAGGCGCCTGGGCCCGATTTCGACCGCCAGGTCCCCGCGGGCGATCATCACCGCCAGCGGCTGCCTACCCGCTCCGGCGACTATTAGCTCGGGCAGGTTGGTCACCGCCAGACGCGTCTCGATTTTCGCCATGAGCGTAAGCTCGCGCCAGTCCGGCGTGCGCTCGGCGAGCTCGCCCTGAAGGCGCTCGATGTCCTCCGGCTCCTGGACGAACGAGTAGCCGATCGCGTCCGCGGTAACGGCGACGGTGTCCAGGTCGGCGAGGTCCTTCGGCGTGAGCGGATCGATCCGCAGCTCTGTCTCGGGGAAGTTCAGTCCCTTGCCCGCTCGCAGGCGCTCGCCGCTCTCGCGAGCATGCATCACGCGCAGCAGCACGGCGCCCTCCGCCTTCTCCTCCACCACCGCCCCGAGCGCGCCCTCGTCGATCCACACGTGATGGCCGGGCTCCAGCTGGTCGAGCACGCCCGGCAGCGAGCATTGGAAGCGGGCCTCGCGCCCCGGATTCCCGCCGCCCATGAGCAGACGGTGTCCCAGGTGCGCCCGGTAGTCGGAATGCGGCAGCTCCACCTTCGCGGTCCGAGCCCTCGGGCCGCTGATGTCCATGCAGAGCCGGCACGAACGTCCGGTCTCCGCGGCGGCGCGGCGGACATTGGCGGCCATCGCCACCCACTGCTCAGGGTCCCCGTGCCCGCAGTTGATCCGGGCCAGGTCCATGCCGCGGCTCACGAGGTCGAACACCAACTCGTAGTCGCCCGCCGCGCTCGCGGGCAGCGTGACCATGATCCGCACGTTGCGTCCTCGAGGCGCAGGCCCGAGCGCAGCATCGGTCTCGCGCCTCAGCTGCCTGTGCCCCGAGAAGTAGCGGCTCGAGGTGGGGTGCTCGGGCGGATCCGCCGCCCTCACGAGCTCGGCCAGCGTGGCCAGCACGGCCTCTAGGTTCTCGAGCACTCGCGCCTCGCAGCGTCCGAGCGACGAGAGGCCGAGCGGCATCAGATCCTCCTGAAGACGTCTCAGGTCGTGTCGCCGCAGTGCGATGTAGCGGGCGAGATTACGAGCGCTCTCGAGGTACGGGGATCGCTCGATGCGCGGCTGCCATCCCTCGAAGATGGCGTCGCCACGATCCACCACATCGGCGCGCAGACGCTCAAGCGAGTCGTAGACACGCTCAGCACCGGCCAGGGCCCGCCGTGTCTCGGTGTGCGTCAAGTGCACATGAATAATGCCGTGGACGCGCCGGGGTGTGAAGATCCTGGTCGCTCGGATCCATATTCTTGCTCCCAATGGCTACGCGCCCCGACAAACCAACCATCGCTCCCATCGTCGGTCCCGACGACCCGCGCCACTTCACGGACTCGGGCATCGAGATCAAGGCGCTCTACACCGAGGAGGACGTCCGCGACGGCCTGCCCGAGCGCCTCGGCGAGCCGGGCGAGTACCCGTTCACGCGCGGCATCCACCCCGAGATGTACCGCTCGCGGAAGTGGACGATGCGCCAGTACGCCGGCTACGCCACCGCCCAGGAGACGAACGAGCGCTTCCACTACCTGATCGAGCACGGCTCGACGGGCCTGTCGATGGCGTTCGACCTGCCCACCCAGCTTGGCCGCGACTCTGATGACCCGCTCTGCATGGGCGAGGTGGGCCGCACCGGCGTGGCGATCGACTCGATCGACGACATGCGCCGCGTGTTCGACGGCATCCCGCTCGACCAGGTGTCGACCTCGATGACGATCAACGCGCCCGCCGCCGTGCTGCTG
>DATBKS010000334.1:0-5375 GCA_036555755.1 Thermoleophilaceae bacterium | reverse complement strand
CCCCACGCGAACACGCCAAGCGAGCTGCCCACGGTGGTGAACAGCGCATGCCGCCGCCCGCCGCGCGCAGCGTTGCGAACCACGAGCGCAGTGGCCGGCCCGGGCGCGAGCGACAGCAGCGCGGCGACGGGAGCGAAGGCGATCAGGGTGCGAGTCATGACGTCACCCGAGCGTACAGATCGAGCAGCTCCCTGGTGAACCGCTCGCGGCTGAAGCGTTCGCGCACGCGCGCGATCAGCTCGTTGCCCTCCCCGCGGCGGCGGGCGGGGTCGCGCCAGAGGTCGCGCAGGCGGTCGGCCATTGCGGCGGGGTCGTCGCGGGGCACGCAGCGCTGGCCGCCCACCAACTCCGTCAGCGCGCCTGCGCGCGTGGCGATCACCGGTACGCCCGCGCCCATCGCCTCAAGAGCCGAGAGCCCGAACGACTCGTCGCTGCGCGAGGGCACCAGCACCACCGCGGCCTCGCGGCGCAGCGCCGCAAGCACGTCAGGCGACATCCGCCCGAGCAGCTCGACCCCTGGGCCATGAAGCTTGCCCGCGAGCGGCCCGTCGCCGACCACCTTCAGCGGCACGCCCGCCAGGCCGGCCGCCTCGATCGCCACCTCCACGCCCTTCTCGGGCGACAGCCGCCCCGCCACGAGCGCGAATGAGCCCTCGTCGGCGCGCGACTCGGTCGCGATCTCCTTGTCCGGCAGGTAGTGCGGCAGCGGCTCGATCCGCTCGGCCGGCACACCGAGTCGCGTGAGCTGGCCAACGCTGTAGCGGCTGGGCGCGACGAAGCGGTCCACCGCGGCGAGCACCTGCGGCAGCTGGCGCCGCAGCGCATTCGCGTACACCGCCGCCTGCGGCACTGACCCCCGGCAATTAAGCACCAACCCCGGCAGCGTCCGCCCGTGGTGGCAGCGGAAGCACGGCTCGCCGCGCCGGAACGCCACCCCGATTGCGCAAAACAACCGGAAGTTGTGGAGATGAAGAACGACGCGAGCGCCCGCCTCGCGCGCACTGTCGAGGGCGCGCGGGCCGAACAGCGGCTGCATGTTGTGGACATGCACGACGCTCGCCCGCTCCGCGAGGACCGCCCCCGCAACCTCGTCCGGCTTGTCGCCTCCGCCGAGCAGCGCCGCCGCCGCGGCCGCGCGGCTCACCTCCGCCGAGTCGCGCATCAGCGCGCGGTGCTCGACACCCGCCAGCCGCAGCGCCTCGAGGTGCAGCTCCACCGCCCGCTCCTCGCCGCCGTGCACGCGGTAGCGGTTGTGCAGCACGACCACGCGGGGATCGCTCATCGGACCCCCAGCGCGGGCAGCACCTGGCTCGCCACCACCCGCTCCACCACGCCGGCGCGGAACGGCCCGAGCATCTCGCGGGCGTGGGCGGCGTATCCCTCCGGGTCCTCGAGGTCGAGCCCCGCGCGCAGCGCACCGGCAAGGTCCTCGGACACGAGCGCAGGCGCGAGGGTACGCGCGATCGGCAGCGCCTCGTACGGACCGGGCGACGGCACCGTCACCAGGGCGCAGCCGGCCGACAGCGCCTCGAGCTGCGCGAGCCCGTGGTCCTCACGGCGCGACGCATTCACGAACACCCGCGAGCGCGCCACCATCGACAGCCACTGCTCCCGCGGCACGAGCCCATGCCACTCCACTCCAGGCGGCTCGGGCACGCCGCAGCGGTCGAGCCACTTCACGCCGCGCGCCCGGTCCACGCCGCCGATCACGAGCCGCTCGCCCTGCCGCGCCACGCGCGCCCAGGCTGCGCACAGCACGTCGAGCCCGCGCTTGCGCGGGTAGCCGCCATAGGCGATCGCGTCGATGTCGCGCACCGCCGCCGGTTCGATCTCCTCCACCGGCACGCGCACCACGACGCCCGAGGCCACGCGCGCAGCCTCGTCGCCCCAGGGCAAGAGCAGCGTGGCGCGCTCGAGCACCTCGCGCTCGCGCCGCCGCTGCCACGCGCCGGACCAACCCGGGCGGTTCAAGGAAGCCGTCGAGTCGAACCTCACAGCCCAAGGAACCTCAGGCGTGCGCTGAAGGAGCGCGGCCGTGACGCTCGAGAAGATCAGCGCCCGGGCCTCGAGGCGCCGAGCGGAGTGACGCGCCGCGAGCGACTCCACCAAATCCGTCGCCGCAGGGTTGCGACGCAGCGCCCCGACCGCACCCCCGATCCGCACCGGCGCCACCTCGCAGGTAGCGCCCGCCGCGCGGATCTGATCCGCGAGCACCGCGTCCGCGTGCCTCAGCCCCGGCGTGGTGCCGAGCGAGACCAGCCCGATGTCCACCGTCCCGGCCACGCGGCGCAGGCTAACCTGCCCGCGTGCCTGCCCAGCCCGTGGTGTCCGTCGTGGTCCCCACACACGACCGCGCGGACTACCTCGCCGTAACGCTCGACTCGATCAACGCGCAGGAGTTCCAAGAGCCGTTCGAGGTGATCGTCGTGGACGACGGCTCCTCCGACGGAACCCCCGGCGTCGTGCGCCGAGCAGAAGCCAAGTACATCCGCCACGACCGTTCGCGTGGGGCGAACGCCGGCCGCAACGAGGGAGCGCGCGCGGCCGCCGCGCCGCTGATCGCGCTCGTGGACGACGACATCTACGCGCCGCCCGGCTGGCTCGAGGCGATGGTGGAGGGCGCTGCCAACCATCCCGAGGCCGAGGCGTTCGGCGGCCCGATCCGCGCACGTTTCGACGGCCCGGCGCCGCGGTCGTGCGGCCGCGAGAATCCGCCGATCACCACGCTCGACCTCGGGCCCACCGACCGCGAGGCCGAGCTCGTGTGGAGCGCGAACATGCTCATCCGCCGCTCGGCACTCAGCCGCGTGGGCGAGTTCGACGAGAGCCTCCCCACCGGCGGCGACGAGGAGGAGTGGCTGCGGCGTTTGCGCACGGAAGGCGGAAAGGTCGTTTACCTGGCGGCCGCGGGGCTTGAGCACCGCCGAGCGGGGGACGACGCACGACTCAGATCGCTGATGCGCAGCGCCTACTTCCGCGGTCGCAACATGCGCGCATACGACACGCGCCGCGGCGTGGAGCCGCCGCTCGGCCAGGAGCTCGCCACGCTCGCTGGCTGCGGCTGGCACACGCTCCGCCGCGCGTGCCCGCAGGGACTCATCATGGGCGCCCACTCCGCCGGGCGGACGATCGAGGCGGTGCGCCCGCGATGAGCGCCGTCGCGCCGCAGCCCGAGGAGTTCCTCTCGGGCGAAACCGGCCACGTCGCGGGCGCGCGGCGCACGCTGCTGCGCACGATCGGCGACGCCGCTCTCGACCTGCGGGCGCGCCGCCGGATGCGCTCGCTCGACAAGCTTTCGAACTCCACGCCGCGCCGCACGGTGCTCGCGCTCTCGGTCTACCGCCCGCACAGCACGCAGATCGAGCCCGCCATCGGCGAGCTGCAGACCGCGCGGCACGAGCTGCACCTCGCGCTCGGGTCGACGGGCGAAGCCCTGCCGGGGCTGGCGGCCAACACAGTGGCCACGGGCCTCAGCGGCGGCAAGTTCCAGAACCTCAACAGGCTGCTCGAGACGACCGGCGCCCAGAGCTTCGACTGGACGCTCGTGATCGACGACGACGTCGACCTGCCGCCCCACTTCCTGGACCGTTTCGTCGCCCTCTGCGAGCACTTCGACCTCGAGCTCGCACAGCCCGCGCAGACGCTGATGAGCCACGCCGCCTGGCGCGTGACCCGCCGCCACGCCGGCTCGCTGGTGAGGGAGACGCGCTTCGTGGAGATCGGCCCGGTTACGGCCTTCGCCAGCCAGGCGATGGTCGCGTTCACGCCCTTCCCCGAGCTCCGCTACGGCTGGGGGCTCGACCTGCACTGGGCCGCGCTGGCGCAGGAGCGGGGATGGAAGCTCGGCGTGGTCGACGCCCTGCCGGTGCGCCACGAGACCGCGCCCGTGGCCACCGCCTACCGCCACGAGGACGCGATCGAGGAGGCCCAGGCGTTCCTCACCGGCAAGCCGTTCGTGACCGCGGCGGAGGCGCAGGAGACGCTCGTCACGCACCGTACGGTGAATCGATGAAGGTCTGCGTGGTGGCCGAGTACTACCCGCGCCGGCGCGACCCCGTGCTCGGCGTCTGGGCGCACCGCCAGGCGCTCGCCGCGCGGGACGCAGGCGCCGAGGTGCGCGTGCTCGCGCTCGAGCGGCCGGTGCCGCCCGCGTCGTCGTTCGGCTCGGTGCGCAGGCTGTTAGGCGCGCTGCGCGGCGCGGTCACCCAGCCGCGGCGCGACACGCTCGACGACCTCGACGTCGAGTACGTGCGCTTCGTGTCCCCGCCGCGCGAGCGCAGCTACGCCACCTGGGACCGCTGGGCGCGCGGACCGCTGACGAAGGCGCTCACGAAGCTGCACGGCGACTGGCCGCTCGACCTCGTGCACGCCCACTACGCGCTGCCCGCCGCCGGCGCCGCCCTGAGCTTCACCGAGGAGCAGAAGCTCCCACTCGCGGTCTCCGTCCACGGCGGCGACGTGCTCGGCCCGCTCGTGTCGACGCCGCAGGCGCGCGCCCGCGTGGGCGGCGTGCTGCGCCACTCGAGCTTCGTGCTCTGCAACAGCAGGGACACGCTGATCCGCTGCTCGTCACTCACCGGCTCGGCCGCGCGCATGGGAATCGTCCACCTGGGCGCCGAGGCGCCGAACGACCTGCCCGCCAAGCACGGCGCGCCCACCATCGCGACGCTCGGCCACATCGTCGGCCGCAAGCGCCACGTGGACGTGCTGCACGCGCTCACGGTGCTCGCCGCGCACGTCCCCGAGGTCCGCTGGTCGGTGATCGGCGACGGCCCCGAGCGGCCCGCGCTCCAGCGCCTAGCGGGCCAGCTCGGCATCGCGGAGAAGATCGATTGGCACGGCCAGCTCGCGCCGGACGAGGCGCTCACCGAGCTCGCCCGCTGCCACCTGATGGCGCTGCCGAGCCTCGATGAGGCCTTCGGCGTCGCCTACATCGAGGCGCTCGCGTGCGGGCTCCCCGCGATCGGTTGCCGGGGCGAGGGAGGGCCAGAGGAGATCGCGACGTATGGCGAAGGGATGCTGCTCGTGCCGCCGCGTGACCCGGACGCGCTCGCGGACAAGATCGCCCCTCTCCTCACCGACGAGGCGAAGCTCACCGAGCTCGCCGCCGCCGCACGCAAGACAGCCGCCGAGGAGTTCTCCTGGGCACGCTGCGGCCGCGCCACCGTGAAGGCGTACGAGCGCGCGCTGGAGGAGGGCCCGCGCTGAAGCCGGCCGCGCTCATCACGAACACGGTCACCGACTACCGGCGCGAGCCGTTCGAGCTGCTCGCGAAGGAGGCGAACGTCGAGGTGCTCGCGTGGGCCGACGGCGACATCAACCAGCTCCAGGCCGCCCGCCGCGCCGGCTCCGGCCGCTACCGCACAGTGATCTGC
>DATBKS010000333.1:0-2116 GCA_036555755.1 Thermoleophilaceae bacterium | reverse complement strand
GCCTCGAAGTGCTCGACCAGGCGGGTCATTCCACCGGCACGATCATCTCGCCCGAGGCCAGGCGCTCGAGGGCCGACACGTACGCCGTCGTCTCATCGTGCGTCACGGACGCGCTGTCGAGCGCGGCCCGCACGCTGCCGTGCTCGCCCAGGCTCTCGACAACCGCGACGAGCTTGGGCGTCTTCAGGAACGACAGCCGGCGGGTGCCGAAGTGATACGCCAGCGCGCCGAACGGCTCCGGCCGGAGCGCGACCCGAGGATTCAGACGCCAGGCGGAGTCGAGGTCGAGCACGGACGACCTAGTAGACGCCGCACATCCCATCGATCGACACGTCCTCGACAAGAAGGTCGTCGAGCACGAGCTTCTCCTCGGTCGCCTGAGGCTCGACGGTGTCCGCCTCGTCGTTCATCGTCGCCTGCGCGGGGGTCGGGTCTTCTGCCATCGTGCTCTCCCGGGTTGGTGTCGGACAAGGGCCTGACTCGAGAGTCTTACACGTTTCGACACTCGGTGCCAAATCTCCACGATGACCACAAAACCCACTCCCGGCCGACCGCGCACGACCTCGCGGCACGAGGTTCAGCGGGTCGCGCTCGAGCTGTTCGCGAAACGCGGGTTCGAGGAGACGACGCTCGACGAGATCGCCGCCGGGGTGGGCGTCAGCCGGCGCACGCTCTTCCGCTACTACCCGTCGAAGAACGACATCGTCTGGGGCGAGTTCAGCGAGCATCTCGCCGGGCTGGGTGAGCTGCTTGCCGCCGCGGATCCCGACGAGCCGCTGATGGAGGTTCTGCGCCGCGCTGTCGTGGCGTTCAACGACTACGGCGACGAGGAGCTCCCGGTCCTGAGAAACCGCATGAACCTGATCACGTCGGTGCCGGCGCTCCAGGGCCACTCGATGCTGCGCTACCGGGATTGGTGCGATGTTGTCGCCGAGTTCGTGGCTCGACGGCTCGGCTGCAAGGTCGACGACCACCTGCCTCAGGTGATCGCGAACGCGGCACTCGGCACCGCCATGGCGACCTACCGGCACTGGATCACGCACCCGAGGGTGAACCTGCTCAGCGAGATGGATGACGCATTCCGGCTGCTCGCCGCCGGCTTCGACGAGCGGCAGCTGCGCGCGCGCTGAGCTCAGCGAATCCGCGGGAGCAACGCGCCGATCCGCCGCTCGCGCACGCAGCCGGCCCAGATGCCGGCGCAGCGAGCGAGGTCGTCAGCCAGAGCCGGCACGAGCTCCGACACCGCGGCGCGGTCGGCAATGCGCTCCGCGACAGCCGCTACGGCCACGCCCGCCCACATGCGCCGGCTGGCGCGCGGCGCCACGGCGGTCGCCGCGATGAGGAACGGCAGCCAGGGACCGGTGAGCGCGCGCGCCAGGTGGCGTCCCTCCTGGAGTCGCCCGCGCGCGGTCAGCTCAGCCGCGACGCGGAGCGCACGCGGCACGCGGCGGTGCAGGGCACGAGCGAGCGCGGCCGTGTCGACCGCGCACGCGCCCGCGGCGACTGCGGGCCGTCCTAGCGCGACCGCGGCCCAGAAAACGGCACCGCCACGAGTGAGGATGAGCGCGGGCACCTTCCCGGGATGGCGCCGCGCGAGGGTGGCCGTCGACAGGTTGTAGGCCAGCCGCCGCGCGAGCCACCCGCGCCAGGTCACGCGGTGGTCGTGGGCGACCGTGACGGCGGGGTCGTAGCGCACCTGCCAGCCCGACTCGATCAGCCGCCAGAGGAGATCGACGTCTTCGCCCATCCGCAGCTCCGGCGCGAAGCCCTCGCCGAGCGCGCTCACGCGCGCCACCATCGCCGCGCTCGGCGCGTACGGCACCGCCGAGCCGGGGCGAATGAGGGCCTCGCGGGAGCCCATGTCGAGCGCCGACCGATGCGCCTCGTAGCGGGCGAGCACGCGCGAGTCGTTCGGCTCGAGGGCGACGATGCGCGGGACAGCCACCGCCAGCGCCGGATCGCCGAGGTGGTCGAGCAGACGACTGGGGAAGCCGGGCCCGACGACGCAGTCGGAGTCCACGAACGCCACGAACGGTGTGCCCACGGCGCCGAGGCCGGCATTGCGTGCGGCAGCCGCCCCGCGACCGGGGTCAAGCCTGAGGAGCGAGGCGCCGGC
>DATBKS010000332.1:0-3606 GCA_036555755.1 Thermoleophilaceae bacterium | reverse complement strand
AGCGCGTGGTCGCGGCCGTCGAGCGCGGCGAGCGCCTTGGCCGCCTTGAGCAGCATGAGACCTGCGCGCGGGCTCGCGCCAAGCTCGGTGCGCGCGTCCACGCGCGTGCGCTCGAGCACCGCCACGACGTACCGGCGCAGGGCGTCGCTCGCGTGCACGCTCGCAACGGCGGCCTGGGCGGAGAGCACCTCGGCGACGTCGGTCACCGACTCGAGCTCCATCACGCGGTCGCTCGCGGCGTGCTCGCCGAGCATCTCGGCCTCGTCGCTCGCGGACGGGTAGCCGAGCCGCAGGAGCACCATGAAGCGGTCGAGCTGCGCCTCCGGCAGCGGGAAGGTGCCCTCGTATTCGATCGGGTTCTGCGTGGCGATGACCATGAACGGGCGCGCCAGCTCGTGGGTTGCGACGTCGACCGTCACGTGCCGCTCCTGCATGCACTCGAGCAGGCCCGACTGGGTCTTCGGAGAGGCGCGGTTGATCTCGTCGACCAGCACGACATTCGCGAAGATCGGGCCGGGGCGGAACTCGAAGCGGTTCTCGCGCTGGTTGTAGACGTTGGTGCCCACGACGTCGCCGGGCAGCATGTCGGCCGTGCACTGGAGGCGCGCGTACTCCGCGTCGATCGAGCGGGCGAGCGCGCGGGCCAGCGCGGTTTTGCCCACGCCGGGGTAGTCCTCGATCAGGACGTGGCCCTCGGAGAGCAGCGCGACGATCACATTCCGCAGCACGCCCTCCGGCACCTTGACCGCCCGCGCAACGTTCTCGGCAAGACGCGAGCCGAGAGCTGCGACTGCCGTGGGGTCAGGGGCAGAAGCGGAGGCCACTAAGGGCGATCTTAGAAGACGCGGCAAACTGGCTTCGCCAGTTGCCCGTCCGCCGTCCGCAGGTCCGAGCCCAAGCCCTGCGGACTGCCGACCGCGGACTGCGGACTTCTACTCCACCAATGTGTCTTCGCCACCAACAAGTTCTCTACACACGAACTCCGGATTCGCTGCCCGCATCAACGTCTCACCGACCAGTACGGCGTCGATGCCCACGCTCTCGAGCTCCTCGATCTGCTCGCGGTAGACGATTCCGGATTCTGAGACGACGGTCTTTCCTGCTGGTACGTCGGCCAGCAGCTCAAAGGTCCGGTTCAGGTCGATCGTGAAGTCCTCGAGGTTGCGGTTGTTGATGCCGATCACGTCGGCGTCGAGCTCGAGCGCGACCTCGAGCTCCTCCTCGTTGTGGATCTCGACCAGCGCGTCGAGGTCGAGCGCCTGAGCCTCGTCGTAGAGGTGGGCGAGGTCGTCGGGATGCAGCGAGCCGATCACCAGCAGGACGGCGTCGGCGCCCGCGGCGCGCGCTTCGTAGAGCTGGTAGGGATCGACGGTGAAGTCCTTGCGCAGGATGGGCAGCGAGCTGCCCGCCCGCGCCTCCCTCAGGTCGTCGAGCGAGCCGCCGAAGTGGTCCTGCTCGGTGAGCACCGACAACGCTGCCGCGCCGCCGCGCTCGTAGGCCTGCACGACGTCGGTGACGCTCGCGCCCTCGCGGATCACGCCCGCCGATGGAGACCGGCGCTTGTACTCGGCCACGAGCGAGGTGCCGGGGTGCGCCAGCGCCTCGCGGAACGGGCGGCCCTCCCCGCGCTCTGCAACCTCGCGTGCGAGTTCCTCGAGCGGGCGCTCGCTCTTGCGCTGCTCCACGCGCTCGCGCGTGGCGGTGATCAGCTGTTCGAGACGGACCGGCATCAGGCGGGTGCGAGCTCCCGGGTGCGTTTGACGTAGCGCTCGAGCACGTCGGCCGCGGCGCCCGAGTCGATCGCCTGCGCGGCCTTGAGCACGCCGTCGCCGATCGTGCCCGCCTTGCCGCCGACGTAGATGGCGGCGCCCGCGTTCAGCAGGGTCAGTGAGCGCTCCGGGCACTGCTCCCCCTTGAGCACCGCACGCGCGATCTCGGCGCTGCGCTCGGGTGCGCCGGCGCGCAGCACTTCGAACGGGACCGGCTCCACGCCAAGCTCGCCGGGGCTCACACTGAAGCCCTCGACGCCGTCCTCTCCTACCTCCATGACGCGTGTGTCCGCGGAGACGCTGATCTCGTCCAGCCCATCCGTGCTCGACACTACCAACCCGCTCCGGCAGCCGAGGGCGGAAAGCGCCTGCGCGACGGGTTCGAGCTTGCTGGGATCCGAGATGCCGATCACCTGGCGCGTCGCGCCCGCCGGGTTGGTGAGCGGGCCGAGGAAGTTGAACAGGGTGCGCACCGCCAGTTCCTTCCGCACCGGCACGACGTGGCGCATGGCGCTGTGGTGGTGCGGCGCGAACATGAAGCCGAAGCCGATCTCGTCGATGCACTCGGCGATCGCGCCGGGCTCGAGGTCGAGCTGCGCGCCGAGCGCTTCGAGCAGATCGGCGGAGCCGGACTGGCCGGTGTTGGAGCGGCCGCCGTGCTTCGCCACCTTGCAGCCGGCGCCCGCCGCGACGATCGCCGCCGTGGTGGAAACGTTGAAGGTCGGCGGGCCGCCGCCGGTGCCCGCGGTGTCGAGCAGGTCGTCGTGGTCGACCTCGACACGCCGGGAGAGGTCGCGCATCGTGCGCGCGAAACCGGTGAGCTCGTCGACCGTCTCGCCCTTCGTCCGCAGCGCGATCAAAAACGCTGCGGTCTGGACCTCGGAGCCGTGGCCCTCCATCACCTCGCGCATCACGCTCGCCGCCTCGTCGGTGGAGAGGTCGGCTCCCGACGCGACCTTGTCGATCGCCTCGGTGAGCACCGGGTTCGACATCTAGCCGCCTGCCTCGAGGAAGTTCGCGAGCATCTTCTTGCCTGAATCCGTGAGCACCGACTCGGGGTGGAACTGCACGCCCTCGGCGGGCAGCGTCTTGTGGCGGATGCCCATCAGCACCTCGCCCGAGCGCGCCGACGCCTCGAGGCAGTCCGGCAGCTGCGGGTCGACCACGAGCGAGTGGTAGCGGCCGGCCACGAGCGGGTTTTCGAGGCCGGTGAAGATCGTCCTGCCGTCGTGCTCCACCTGCGCGGTCTTGCCGTGCACCGGCTGGCCGCGCACCACCTTGCCGCCGAACGCCTGGGCGAGCGCCTGGTGGCCGAGGCAGACGCCGAGCACAGGCGTGCCGTCCTCGGCGAGCGCGCGGATCGCTTCCACGGAGACGCCGGCCTCGGTGGGAGAGCACGGACCCGGCGACACGATCACCTTGCCGCCGCGCGAGCGCTCGACGAGCTCGTCTGCCGTCGCGGCGTCGTTGCGCACCACCTCCAGCTCGGCACCGAGCTCGCCCAGGTACTGGACGAGGTTGTAGGTGAAGGAGTCGTAGTTGTCGATGAGTAGTACGCGCACCTCTACGCCCAATCTCTCTGCTCACACGCGAGCTTGACGGCCGCCATGACCGCGCCGGCCTTCGCCTCCGTCTCGCGCACCTCGTAGTCGGGCTGCGAGTCGGCCACGATGCCGCCGCCTGCCTGCACGTGGAGGCGGCCGTCCTTGATCACGGCGGAGCGGATGAAGATGCAGGTGTCGAGGTCGCCGGTGTAGCTCAGGTAGCCGATCGCACCGCCATACGCCCCACGCTTGACGGGCTCGAGCTCGTCGATGATCTGCATCGCGCGGATCTT
>DATBKS010000331.1:0-6684 GCA_036555755.1 Thermoleophilaceae bacterium | reverse complement strand
TCTAGGCCAGAACGGGCCATCTTCGCCCGATGGCCCGAAAAGGTGAAGCGGGGGACAGAGCCCAAAGGGAGGCTGGCTCCAGGACGTTTTGGACCACGAACTGGAGGCGACGATGACTGAACGAGGTGCCCTGGGAAATCTGGCCGAGACGCTGTCCGGCGAGCTGATTCTTCCCGGCGACGAGAGCTACGACGCGGCCCGCCAGGTCTTCAACGCGATGCACGATCGGCGACCGGCCGCGATCGCGCGCTGTGCGAGCAACGCGGACGTCGCCAGTGCGGTGGACTTCGCGCGCGAGCACGGCCTCGTCGTGGCCGTCCGAGGCGGCGGGCACAGCGTGGCGGGCCTGAGCGTGTGTGACGGCGGCCTGGTGATCGACCTCTCGGGCCTGAACGGGATCGAGGTCGATCCCGTGCGCAGGACGGCGCGGGCGGGCGGCGGCGCGCTCTGGGGCGAGTTCGACGCCGCCACGCAGGAGCACGGGCTCCACACTCCGGGCGGGCGGGTGACGACTACGGGCATCGGCGGCTTCACCACCGGCGGCGGCTACGGCTGGACCTCGTCGAAGTACGGCCTCGCATGCGACAACCTGATCTCGGCCCACGTCGTGCTGGCCGACGGCAGCGTCGTCACGGCGAGCGACGATCAGCACGAGGATCTCTTCTGGGGCATCCGCGGCGGCGGCGGCAACTTCGGGGTGGTGACCGAGTTCGAGTTCCGGCTGCACGAGCTCGGCCCGATCGTGCTTGCCGGGCTCGCGCTGTGGCCGCTCGAGCGGGCCGATGAGGTTCTGCCCGCCTGGCGTGACTACGCCGATGCGGCTCCGGACGAGCTGTCGACGGCGTGCGTCCTGCTCACCGCGCCGCCCGAGGAGTTTGTCCCCGACGAGTTGAAGGGCCGGACCGTCATCGGCGTCGCCGTCCTGTACACGGGCGACGCGGAGGCGGGTGTCCCGCTGGTCGAGCCGCTCCGGGCCCTTCGCCCGGTGGTCGACCTGATCCAGCCGATGCCGTACACGGCCTTCCAGGGGATGCTCGATCCGAGCGCCCCTCCCGGCAAGCGCAGCTACTGGCGCGGCGAGTACATGCGCGACCTCTCGGACGGGGCGGCCGCGACGTTTCTCGAGCACGGACCGGCGCTGACCGCCGCCGGCTTCCCACTCAGCCAGATGGCCCTCTTCCGTGTGGGGCAGGGCATCACGGCTGTCGGAGAAGACGCCACCGCCTTCTCACACCGAGACGCCGGCTACATCTTCCACCCGATCTCGATGTGGGAGGACCAGGCCGACGACGACCGCCTCATCGCGGCGAACCGCGCGTTCTGCGACGCGATGCGACCACACACCACCGGCGGCGCCTACCTCAACTTCAGCCCGGAGGACCGCGTGCGCGACGCCTACGGCGACGCGACGCACGAGCGCCTCGTCGAGCTGAAGGACAAGTACGACCCGGCCAACTTCTTCCGCCTGAACCAGAACATCACGCCGAGCAAGGAGGCCAGCGAACCGGCGCTCGCGTGAGCGCCGGTTTTCGCGCTTGACCCGAAGCGTTGACGTGCACCATCCGGTGTGGTTAGGGTCCCCGGATGCGGCTACGGTCAGGGAGGCTCGCTGCCTTGGCGGCGATCACGGCGTTGGCCGTGTCGGGTGGGGTTGCCCATGCCCTCTCCGGGGATCCAGACACCGCCTTTGACGGAGATGGCAAGGTCGTCATCGACCTTGGCTCCGCCGGCCCAGGCACAGGGGTCGCGGTCCAGTCGGACGGCAAGATCCTCGTTGCCGGTGGAGGTTCGGGCAAGTCACTTCGAGTATCCCGGCTGACCCGCGACGGCACGCTCGACACGAGCTTCGGGAGCGGCGGAAGCACCGACTTCGATTTTCAACTACCCACGACGACGAACGGCATGACGATCGCGCCGGACGGCAATATCGTCCTGGTCGGCACCACCGTCCAGTCGAACGGAGATGCTGACGTCGCGCTCGCCCGCGCCACCCCTGACGGGAGTCCCGACACGAGCTTCGGTCCCAAGGGCCTGCGTGCTGCGAACCTGGGGAGGACCGACGATCACGGATCGGCGGTCGTCGAGCAGCCGGACGGGAAGGTTGTCTTCACGTCGGATGGGCCCACCAGTGATCTCCACTCTGATCTCAGGGTCGGGCGCCTCAACGCAAGCGGCCATTTCGACGGGAGCTTCACCGGCGGAGGGGTGAGTGTCCTTCCGCTGCCCCAGACAGTGGCGTCGGCGTTGGCGCTCCAGCCCGACGGCAAGATCCTGGTCGGCGGCGCAGCCTTGGGGGCAACGAACGCAGACATGATGCTGCTGCGGCTGACGACGACGGGCACGCTCGACACCAGCTTCAATCACACCGGCGAGGCCCTGCTTGACGACGGGGGCGCCGAGCTGGGGTCTGATCTCGCCGTGCAGCCAGACGGGACGATCCTGCTGGCGGGGAAGCGCGACCAGATCGGCATGGCCGTGGTGCGCGTCAGCTCCGGCGGCTTGCTGGACCCAACGTTCGGCGACCAGGGCTTCGCGACGGTTACGTTCGGCAGCCCACCGACGCAAGCCGTCGCGCGTGGGATTGCGCTGCAGGCTGACGGCAAGATCGTCATCGGCGGAGAAGCTCAGGGTGCTATCGCCGTGGCCCGGCTTCAGCCGGGTGGCGTCCTCGACACGACCTTCGGCGGCGGCGATGGCGCGCAGACGCTCGACTTCAACCCACAGCT
This sequence comes from Thermoleophilaceae bacterium, assembly GCA_036555755.1. Lineage (GTDB taxonomy): Bacteria > Actinomycetota > Thermoleophilia > Solirubrobacterales > Thermoleophilaceae > JAICJR01. The sequence goes on along the minus strand of DATBKS010000331.1, from coordinate 3,958 downwards.
CGACGACGCAGGCAATGATCTCGCGGTTGCGCCGGACGGCAAGATCGTCGTCGTGGGATCCGGCAACAACGTCACCTTCGTGGGGCGGCTGCAGGGCGATCCCGGGGGCGGCGGTGGCAACGGCGGCGGAGGGGGCGGCACGAACGGCCGGATCCCGCGGTGTGCCGGCAAGACGGCGACAATCGTGGGCACGGCACGCCGCGACAGGCTCCGGGGCACACGCAAGAACGATGTGATCGTCGCTCTCGGCGGCGCGGATCGGATCTCCGGTGGAGGCGGCAAAGACGTCATCTGTGGCGGCAACGGAAACGACACGATCTCGGGCGGGGCCGGCAACGACCGCCTTTACGGTCAGGGCGGCAAGGACTCGCTCTCCGGGGGCGCCGGCAAGGACACGGAGTCGGGCGGCGCGGGCAACGACAAGCTGTTGGGCGGATCCGGCAACGACACGCTCACCGGCGGCGCCGGCAAGGACAAGCTGGTCGGCGGCGCCGGCAGGGACAAGGACCGCGGCGGCCCCGGCAGGGACTCCTGCCCGGGCGGCGACCACAAGAGCAGCTGCTGACGGCGCACGCAACCAGCTTTCCCCCAAGGCTCGCTTCTGCTTTGCATGGAAGGCAGCAGTCGGCCGATGCCTACGGCGATCGCCACCGAGATCCACGCATGGACAGGGCATAACGCACGCGGGGATACTGCGACGATGTCGGACGCCAACGTCGAGGTGGTGCGACGCGCGATCGCGGCTTATAACCGCCGCGACGTTGAAAGCCTTCGAGAGATAAATCACGCCGACGTGGAGGTGGATTGGTCGGCGTCGCGGGGTCTCGACGCAGGCGTCTACACGGGAATATCTGAGGTCCTTGGTTTCTTCCAGAGCTACTTCGACACGTTGGACCAGGTTGAGATCGAACCGGAGGAATTCGTCGAGTCCGGCGATTTGGTCGTGGTTCCTAACGTCGCCCACATTCGAGGGCGGGACGGCATCGCAGCGGTCGCGCGGAGCGCACTGGTCTTCGAGGTTCACGGCGGTCGAGTAGCTCGCCTGCGCCTTTACCAAGAGACCCACGAAGCACTCAGGGCAGTTGGGCTCTCCACGGGCGGGTAATCAGGCCGGATGGCGATGAGCCGGCCGGGAAACGATGAGTCTCACACCGTTCGTCGGCCGCTTCTGGTTTGGACGACAAGTGGAAGGCGGCCGCGCCTGGGCGCACCTGGGTTGCCGACCCGGCTGAGTGACGCTTTACTGCCGGCTGTGCCAGGTGCGAGCGAAGACGCACGCCGTGTGAAGGTCATGAACGCCAATTGGGTCGCCGGCGGGGATGGTGAGGACGGCCGGTTCGAGCTCATGATCATCACGGATGACGGCGAGCATCACGTGCTCGCCCCGAGTCCAGAGGCGATGAGCGCGCTGGTGGCCCTCGCGGCGTCCGACACGGTCCTGGTTTGGGATCCGGTGAACCGAACGCTGATTGCTGCCAACGTCAGAGGCAGGATGCCGTGGACCGAAGATTTCGGGCCGGTCGAATAGCACTTTGGACGAAGAGGGGGTATCCGGTTCGTTGCCCCGGGGATGATCGATTTGGGAAACGTGGGTTAGGGCAGTGAGGCGACGTGCACCTGGATGATCGGGCCGTCGGGGCGACTCGTGCGGTGGTCGCCCACCGTTGCGCCGGCTAGTTGTGTCGCCCAGGCTGCGTGGTGGGCGTCGAGCTCGTAGCTCGGATCGAGTGTGGCGGGGTCGTTGGCGAGCGAGTGCGATGGCCCGAAGTTGGTGATGATGCGGTGGTAGCCGCTGGGGATCTGTTCGAGCACGAGCGCACGCTGCGGGCCGAACTGTGGGCCTTCGGCGAACAGGATGCGGTTGTTGCTCAGCCGCAGCCCCGCGACCGGCGTGCCAGGGAGCGGGTGCATGAACGGCTCGGCAGGGGAGGCCCAGCCCAGGTGGAAGGGCGGATCGCCGCCGATCGTGTTGGCAGAGGTGGCGAGCGCGATGGTCCCGTCGGCCTGGATGGCGCAGCGGGCGATGAGCTGCCCGGAGGGCGGCGTGAGCCGGTAGAGCTCGCGGCCGGCGGCAAGATCCCAGACGACGATCTGGTTGTCCTCAAGTAGCGCGACGTAGTCGCCGTTCGCTGCGAGCAGCGCAGGCACGCGGGCGAACGGCGGGTTGAGCGCAACCCGCAGCAGCAGGGGTCCGCCGTCGACCTGGCGGGCGTCGAGCTCGACCGGACCCGGACAGGCCTGCATCCACGCGACGGTGCCGTTGCCGACACTCACGTTCCAGGATGGCAGCCCGTAGATCCCGCAAGGCGGGTTGGCCGCGCACCCGTTGTTGCCGTAGCCGCAGCCCGCGAGCCGGACGAAAGGTCGGTCGAGACTGCCCAGCAGCACGCGGTCGACGAGTGTCGCGTAGTCCATGTCGTGCCCGTTGATGACCCGGTACGAGGTGTCCACGACCGCCAGCGAGCGGCCGCCCGCGGCCAGCCTGACCGGGTGGTATAGATGACCCGAGCCGCCAGCCGGCAGTGTCTTCAGCTTCACCACGCGCGCTCCCGCACGGTAGATCCGCCAGCGACCGTCAGCATCGTGCTGCGCCCACACCGCCGCGCCACCCAGCAACACCGGCCCCGTAAACAAGTCGTACAGCGTAAAACGAGCCGGCAAACGCACCGTCGCCACCCGGCGCGCTGAAGCGCCCTGAGCGAAAGCTGTCAACAACAGACCAAGCCCCACCAACAGCCACACCACACGCCGGACCCCGAGCGCGGTGCGACAACTAAGCATGACCACCGAAACCTCTCATCAGCCCCAATAGTTGCGAAGCGCGATCGCCGAGCACAGCCCGCAGCCGTAACCGTATCCCCCCAAATCGGGGCAGCGAACCGGATACCCCCTTCTGGACGAAAAGCAGATGGGTGCTCCGCGTGGAAGGCAGAAGCGGCGAATCGTGCTGCCTGGCACCTCGACAGGCGGTTGAGCGCGATCCTGCGACACTCGTTCTATGGCTGTCCGACGGATCATGCCCTACCACGAGTCCCCGGACATGGGGGCCACGCGCACGTTCTACACGTGCGTGCTCGGTCTCCAAGAGGGCAGCTTCGGCGGTGGTTACGTCGGCTTTGGGGTTGGCCACGCGCAGGTGCTCTTCACGCCGCCAGGCCTGGATCCCGCGCTGCCCGACATGGGCGTGGATGTCGGCGCGCGCGCAGCCGTCGATGCGGCGCACGCTGAGGCGCTAAAGGCCGGGCACGAGATCCTCTACGGCCCGGTTGACGAGCCCTGGGGCGTCCGCCGCTTCTTCGTTCGCGATCCCAACGGTCTTATCGTCAGCGTGCTCGCCCACGAGTGATCCCAGCCCTTCGCTGCGTGGTCGGGAGCGTACGTCGAGCGTCGGGCAAGCTTTCGCCCTGCTTCTCGTCCAAAGCAGAAACGGCGCTGCGGAGGCTGGTCACGCCTCGACGTAGTGCCCGAACTCCCAGGAGTCTTTTCCGGTTTCGCTCAGGGCGGCGTTGCTGCCGCTAGCGGCGTAGAAGCGCCCGTTCCTCGCCAACGACCCCGCGGATTGCGTAAGACTTTTCAGTGGGGAACGTCCATGTCCACCGCGCGCAGCATCACCCGCGTTGCCTACGCAGGTATTGCCGTCGCGCTGCCGCTGAACGGAGGTTGTTATGCACAAGCTGATGGTCCTGTATCCCGAGCCCGCCGATCCCGACCACTTCCGCGACTACTACGTGAGCAACCACCTCCCGCTGGTCAGGCGCATGCCGGGCCTGCTCGCGTGGCGCTACAGCTTCGAGGTGGCAGCGACGCAGGGACAGACCCCGTACTTCGCGGTCTTCGAGGCCGAGTTCGCTGACGCTGCGGCAATGACCGCGGCGAGGGAGTCTCCGCAGGGCCAGCAGGTGGCTGCCGATGTCGCCAATTACGCCACCGGTGGTGCGGTCGTCATCGACTATCCGGT
>DATBKS010000330.1:0-3488 GCA_036555755.1 Thermoleophilaceae bacterium | reverse complement strand
GGGAGGCTCAGCTCGAGCACCTCCTCGACCTCGGTGGGCTGCGGCGTCCAGGCGTGGCCGGGCTCGATCACGCCCACGAACGGGTGGATCTTGTAGGAGGTCACGAAGGTGCCGGTTGGGGGGAGCGCGCCCACGAGCTCGACGGCGTCGGGCGGCAGGCCGATCTCCTCGCTTGCTTCTCGCAGGGCGGTGGTGCGCAGGTCCTCGTCGGGGAAGTCCTGGCGGCCGCCGGGGAACGAGATCTCGCCGGCATGGCGGCGGAGGTCGTCGCGGCGCTTGGTGAAGACGGCGTGCAGGTGGCCGCGGTCGAGGTAGAGCGGGACGAGCACGGCGGCGTCGGTCTGCCCGTGCGCGTCGAGCTCGGCCGCCGCCTCGGGCGTGAGCAGCAGCTCTCGCAGCCGGTCCACGGTCTCCATCTACTTATTATCGAGTGGTGGCCCGCGCGCTCCTGATCATCGACTTCCAGAACGACTTCTGCCCGGGCGGCGCGCTCGCCGTGCCGGAGGGCGACGAGATCGCTCCGCGCGTGAACGAGCTGCTCGACTCGGGCGAGTTCGACTTCGTGGTGGCCACCCGGGATTGGCACCCGCCAGACCACAACTCGTTCGAGGCGCAGGGCGGGCCGTGGCCGCCGCACTGCGTCCAGGGCAGCCCGGGGGCGGAGCTGTACTCGTCGCTCGACCGCTCGAAGATCGACGTGGTGGTGGACGCCGGCTTCCGCCCCGAGCTCGAGGGCTATTCGGGTTTCGAGGAGACGACGCTCGAGCAGGAGCTGCGCGACCACGACATCGAAGACGTGACCGTCGTCGGGCTCGCCACCGACTACTGCGTGCGCGCGACAGCGCTCGACGCGGCGCACGCCGGCTTCGGCGTCACGGTCGACCGCGCGGGCGTGCGCGGGATCGATGTCGAGTCCGGCGACTCAGAGCGCGCCCTCGACGAGGTGCGCGCCGCCGGCGGGACCGTCAGCTAGGCGAGCTCCACCCGCTCGTCGAACATGACCTCGCCCTCGAGCGTGCGGTGCACGGGGCACTTGGCGGCGATCTGCATCAGCTTCTGGCGCTGCTCCTCGGGCAGCTCCTTGGGCATCGTCACCACCATCTCGAAGCGCGTGGGGGAGCCGCGCTGGGCGGGCTCGTAGTTCACGTCGACGGTCATGTCGCCCACTTCCCAGCCCTTGCGCTGGGCGTACATCTCCATCGTGATCGCGGTACACGAGGCGAGGCTTGCCGCGAGCAGCTCCTGAGGACTCGGTCCGTCGTCGCCGCCGCCCTGCTCCTCGGGCTCGTCGGCCGTGAGCTCGTGCGAGCGCATCGTCACTTCCTGGGTGAGCTTGCCGCCCTCGCGGCGAGCGACTGCTCTCATGTTCTCCCCTCGAACAGCTTGGGATTGGGTTCGTCCGCGTAGCGGGCCATCGCGAAGAGGGTGTCCGATAGGCGGTTCAGGTATCTGAGCGGCGTGTCGTCCGGCAGGTCGCCGGCCGCCTTGAGGTCGACCACCCGGCGCTCCGCGCGGCGCACGGCGGTGCGGGCCACATCGAGGCGGGCGGACAGCTCCGTTCCCCCCGGGATGACGAACTTGGGCGGGAGATCAACGCGCTCCATGTAGCGATCTATGTCGGACTCGAGCCGGTCGACCATGTCGCTCGTGACCTTCGATGTCCCCGGTTCGAGCCTTTCCGACGCCTCCGGAGAGGTCGCGAGCTCGGCGCCCGCGACGAACAGCTCGTTCTGGATGCGGAGGATGTCCGCGGCCAGCTCCTCGTCGCTGCCGGTGGCTGCCGCGCGCGCGAGTCCGAGAGCGGATGCCGCCTCGTCCACGGCGCCGTAGGCCTCGGGCCGGCCGCCCGACTTCGGCACGCGGCCGCCGTACCAGAGGCCGGTCGAGCCGTCGTCGCCCTTGCGCGTGTAGATCTTCACCACGGGTCCGGCAGGATACTCAGGGCAGGAGCGGCGCTTTCGGCGCTGAAAGGCGCCCCGTATGGCCCCGCGACGCAGACTGGGCGCCGCGACGCTTGACTCGATTGGCGCTGGGGTAGGGGTACTCACCCTCATTGGCGAGTTCCACCACCGCGAGACGCGCGATCTCGTGCGGCGTCTCGGCGAGGCCCTGGACGGAAGCTACGACCACCTGGTCGTGGACATGCGCGGGGTGAAGGTGTTCGGGGCGCTCGGCCTGCGGACGCTGGTCAAGGCCTCGCTGCGCGCGCACGAGCGAGGGATCGGCTTCGCGCTAGTGCGGCCTGAGAAGGAGGTGTGGCGCCCGTTCGAGATCACCTTCCTCGACCAGCAGCTGGTGAACGGCGCGACGGTCGAGGAGGCCCTCGCCGCGCTTACTCAAGCGGATTGAAGACGAGCCCGGTTGGGATCTTCGGGAAGAAGAAGGTCGACTTCGGCGGCATCGACTCTCCCGCCTCGGCCACCTCGCGCACCTGCCGCACCGGGGTGGCGCGCATGAAGAAGGCGGCGTCGGCGCGTCCGTCGCTCACCGCCGCGCGGGCGTCGTCCGCGCTCTTCGAGTAGTTGAGGCCGTGGAAGTGCGAGATGTCGTCCTCGCTCATGCCGAGGGCGCCCTTCAGCACGATCGCCTCGAGCACCGCGGTGTCGAGCCGGCGGTAGGGCTCGGGCTTGTCGGGCAGGGCGGCGTCGGCGATCGACTGGTCCTTGAGGCGCAGCCGCTTCGGCTCGTTGTCGAAGCGGTCGAGGTAGCCGAGCACGATGCCGGTCTCGTCCGGGCCGGGCTCGAGCTCGTCAGCTTCGATCGGCGTCGAGTCGAAGTCGCGCCCGATCGTGTCGGCGAGCGCCGCCCGCTTCTCTTCCGTGAGTGCGGTGAGCAGCCGGTGGGTGGCGAAGATCGTCAGCCCGGGGTCCGACAGCGAGCACAGGAACATCAGCACATAGCGGTGCTCGCCCTCGCCGCCGATCTCCTCCGCATACACGCGCGCGGTCTCGTAGCGGTGGTGGCCGTCGGCGATGAGAAGCTCGCGGTCGGACAGGGTCTGCTGCACCTGCGCCATCGCACTCTCGTCGCCCACCCGCCAGAGCTTGTTGACCGTCCCATCCGGGTCGGTGGCCTCGCCGAACGGCTCCTCGCGCGTGAAGGCCTCGAGCGCGTGCCAGGCGCGCTGCTCGGGGTCTTCGAACAGGCTGAAGATGGGGGACAGGTTGGTGCGCGTGGCGCGGGTGAGGCGGAGGCGATCCTCCTTAGGTCCCGGATGCGTGCGCTCGTGGGGGCGGATGCGGCCGGGGCCGTAGTCCTCCACGCGCACCCGGCAGAGAAAGCCGTGGCGGGTGCGCGACCGGCCGTCAGGACCCGTGTAGTCCTGCGTGAGCGCCCAGATGGCGGGCTCGCGCTCGCGCACGAGCACGCCCTGCTGGCGCCAGGCCTCGAGCGTGGTCTGGGCGTGCAGATACGGGTCGCCGCCGTTCGCGCGCGGCAGGTCGATCTCCACCACGTTGAACGGGCTCTTCTCGGCCAGGGCAGCGCGC
>DATBKS010000329.1:0-8257 GCA_036555755.1 Thermoleophilaceae bacterium | reverse complement strand
TTCGAGAGCAAGGAGCAGCTGTTCGTCGAGCTGCTCCAGCAACGCGTGTACGAGCACTACCGGGGGATGGCCGAGGAACGCATCGCCGAGCCCGACAAGCGACCGACGCTCCGCGAGACGGGCGAGGAGCTCGCGCGCATGCAGAAGGACCCGCGCGGCCGCTGGCTGCTCCGGCTGATCCTGGAACTCCTGGCGGAGGCGGGCCGGAGCGATCGGGTCCGCGAGCTGGCCGCCACCTTCTGGGCGGGGACCCGAGACCTCACCGCCCACAGCATCACCGAGGCGGCAGCCAGCGCCGGCGAGGAACCGGCTGCCGACCCGCGCACGCTCGCGACGGCGCTCATCGCGATGGACATCGGGCTCGCGCTACAGCACTACGTCGACCCGAAGGCCGTGCCGCTGAGCGTCTACCCGGAGCTCTACGAACTGGTCTTCGGCCCGCTCGACCCGGGCCGCAGGTCAGGTTGAAGGGACCGGTCCCGGGGTGTATAAGCGGTCCCATGAGCGCCACGGAGGCGCACACCCAGACGGTCCCAGTGCTCTGGCAGCTGGAGATCTCGCACTACAACGAGAAGGTGCGCTGGGCGCTGGACTACAAGCGTGTCAGGCACATCCGGCGCTCGCTGCTTCCCGGGGTGCACATCTTCAAGGCCAAGAGCCTGACCGGCGATACGTGGACCACGCCCGTGCTCACGCTGGGCGAGCGGTCGATCGGCGACTCGACGCGGATCATCGCCGCCATTGAGGAGCGCTGGCCGCAGCCTCCGCTCTACCCGGCGGATGAGGCGCAGCGGAGGCGCGCGCTCGAGCTCGAGGAGTTCTTTGACGAGGAGCTGGGACCCCACATGCGCCGCGTGGCCTACGGCGAGCTGCTCCCTCATCCGGAATTGGTGCTCCCGTTGTTCGCCCACGGGCAGCCGGTGGCCTCACGGACCCTGTTGCGGGCCGGGTTCCCAGTGCTGCGAAAGCGCATGCGGGAGAGATTCGACATCACCGACGAGACAGTCGAGATCAGCCGTGCAAAGACCGTCGCCGCGATGGACCGTCTCGAGCGAGAGATCTCCCCGAGCGGGTTCCTCGTTGGCGACTCGTTCACGGTCGCCGACCTCACGGCGGCGGCGTTGTTCTACCCGGTCGCGAGACCTTCCGAGTTCCCCTACCCGACGGTCGCCGAGAGCGACATGCCAGGGTCACTGCGCGAGTTCCGCGAATCGCTCGCCGAGCGTCCGGGCGGCAAGTGGGTGGCTGACATCTACCACCGGTACCGCTCCTCCGGGAACAGATAGTGGGGGGAGCAGGATTCGAACCTGCGTAGGCTAAGCCAACGGGTTTACAGCCCGTCTCCTTTAACCACTCGGACATCCCCCCGAGCGGTCGCGAATTGTAGACGCGCTAAATAGACGCGTCTTTGAGCCGCTGAGCCTCGGGCAGGCTCTCGAGCTTCTTCAGCGTGTTGTTCTCGATCTGGCGGATGCGCTCGCGGGTCACGCCGAAGGCGCGGCCCACCTCCTCGAGCGTGCGCGCCTGGTGGCCCTTGAGGCCGAAGCGCATCTCGATCACTTCGCGCTCGCGCGCGGGTAGAGCGTCGAGAGCCTTGCGCACGTTCTCGCGGCGCAGGTTCTCCACCGCCAGCTCGAAGGGCGACTCGGCGGTGTCGTCCTGAACGAAGTCGCCGAGCTCCGAGTCCTCTTCTTCGCCGATCGGCTTCTCGAGCGAAACCGGCAGCTGCGACATCCGCAGGATGTCCTTGACCTCCCGCGCGGTGCACTCGAGCTCTGCGGCGATCTCCTCGGGCGTCGGCTCGCGGCCGAGGTCCTGGACGAGCTGGCGCTCCACGTGCACGACCTTGTTGAGCTTCTCGACCATGTGCACGGGGATGCGGATGGTCCGCGCCTTGTCCGCGATCGCGCGCGTGACTGCCTGGCGGATCCACCACGTCGCGTAGGTCGAGAACTTGTAGCCGCGGCGGTAGTCGAACTTCTCGACCGCGCGGATCAGGCCGAGCGAGCCCTCCTGGATCAGGTCGAGGAAGGTCAGGCCGCGGCCGAGGTAGCCCTTGGCGATCGAGACGACGAGCCGCAGGTTGGCCTCGATCATGTGCTGCTTGGCGGCCATGTCGCCGCGCTCGATGCGCTTGGCCAGCTGCACCTCCTCGAAGGCGGTCAGTAGGCCGACGCGCCCGATCGAGCGCAGATAGAGACGCAGCGAGTCGAGGCTCGGCTCGACGGTCAGGTCGATCTCGACCTTCTTCGGCACCGTCGGGTCCTTGTCGCCGCTGGCCGGCTCGCCGTTGCCCGACATCGGCTTGCCGTCCTGGGAGACGACCTCCACCCCGTGCTCCTCGAGGTGCGAGTGCAGCTCCTGGAGCTGCTCCTTGGTTACCTCTACCTCCTCGAGGCAGGCGGCGATCTCCTCGAACGTCAGATAGCCGCGCTCACGTCCCTCGGAGACGAGCGCTCCAAGTTCCTCGATCTCAGCGAACGGCGCGTCAGCGTCCGTCGCTTCGAGAACCACCTCTTCCTTTGCGCTCAAACCCTCTCTCCTCAGGTGTGACGATTGCTGGAACCTCGGTCGGGTGGACCTACCTGCAAATCCCGCGACAGTCGTTGTTTCCTGCGTGCGCGGCGTGCACCGCGATGGGCCGAGCCAGTGGTGAAAGGGGCTGCGTAAACCCCTGTGTCGAGCCTTTCGCCAGTATACGTACGATTGCGCGGATTGCCACCACCCGGCGATCACTATCTTGAAAACCTGCCAATGACCGACGAAAGTCGCACCTCGGCCGTCCCGCTACAGGACGTGCAGGCCCGCCGGCCCACCGCCCACGTCTCGCTCTCGCGGGTCGGGGTGACCGGGGTCGAGAAGGTCGTGCGCATCCAATCGAACGGCGACGAGCAGCTCTTCTACGCCGAGCTCGAGTGCTTCGTCGACCTCGGTCCGCGCCAGAAGGGCGCGCACATGTCGCGCTTCGAGGAGACGGTCAACGAGGTGATCGACGAGGTCGTGCTCGGCGAGGCGTTCAAGGCCGAGACGCTGGCCGCGCACATCGCCGAGCGCGTGCGCGAGCGGCAGGACGCGATGCGCGCGGAAGCGTCGATCAGGGCGCGCTACCCGGAGCACAAGCCCGCGCCGGTGTCGGGCGCGCAGACGCAGGAGATCTACACGATGCTCGGCACCGCGGTGGCGTCGGAACAGGGCACGCGGCGACTGATCGGCGTCCAGGCGCAGGGCATGACCGCATGCCCGTGCGCGCAGGAGCTGGTGCAGGCGCGCGCCACCGAGCGGCTCACCGCCGCCGGCTTCACCGACGACGAGATCGAGCGCGTGTTCGAGCACGTGCCGGTGGCCACCCACAACCAGCGCGGACTCGGCACGCTCTACGTCGGCTGCCCGGAGGGCTGCAGCGAGTCGATCGAGGCGACCAAGCTGCTGTGGATCGTCGAGGAATCGATGAGCTCCGAGATCTACGAGCTGATGAAGCGCCCGGACGAGCTCGAGGTCGTGGAGAAGGCTCACCGCCGCCCGCGCTTCGTCGAGGACTGCGTGCGCGAGATGATCCGCATGGCGGTGGAGGAGTTCCGGGGCTTCGGCGACGATGCCTTCGTCTTCTCCCGGCAGGAAAACCTCGAGACGATCCACCAGCACAACGTGGTCGCCGAGCGCTACGGCCTGATCGGTGAGCTCGAGCGCGAGCTCAGCGCCGACGAGCCGGTGGCCAGTCACGTGACGATGCGCGACTGGCTTCATACATCCGTGTAGCAGCCCTCGACCGGCGCTTGAGGATCCCCATGTGGGCACCGAACTTCCCCAAAAGGGAGGTCTCGCCTATGCCGCCGGTCAGTACCCGTCTATCGCAGGACGCCGCAATTGTCTTGGGACTCGCACGCACAGCAGTCCCGTTCGCAGCTGGCAGGGAGGACGAAGCCGAGCGCTGGGTGCGCGTGATGCGGGTGCATGGCCAGGTGGGCCAGGCGATGCAGGCGCTGGGTGTCGGCGAGGCGCCGCTCGAGTCGCCCGCCGCGCCGCGGACCGTGCGCCTGCTTCACGGCCGCGGCCGCGACACGGCGATCGTCGACCAGGTCGAGGACCGCGCGTTCGAGCTCGCCGCCGAGCGAAGCAATCAGCTCGTCAGCACAGTGGACGTCTTCTTCGCGGTGCTCGACATCTACAGCGGCACGTTCGAGCGGGCGCTCTACGCGCGCGGCACGACGCGGGCGGAGCTGATCAGCGAGCTGTCGCGAGACGGGTTCCCGGTGCCCGAGCCGTACGGGCGGATCAACGCCTAGGCCGTCCGGGCCTCTTCCATCCGCCGGCGCACGTTGAGGAAGTAGTCGACGCCGGAGACAACCGTCACGACGACGGCCGCGTAGACGAGCACCTGCACCCAGACGACGCTCGTGTCGTCGACCGCGATCAGCGCGAGCACGGCAGCCACCTGCACGACGGTCTTGACCTTGCCGAGCATGCTCGCCGGAATCACGACGCCCTGCTGGCCGGCCGCGACGCGCAGCGCCGACACGGCGAACTCGCGCGCGATGATCACCATCGCCACCCAGGCGGCGAGCTTGTCGAGGCTCACGAGCGAGATCAGCGCGGCGACGATCAGCAGCTTGTCGGCGATCGGATCCATCACCTTCCCGAACGTTGTGATGCTCTTGCGCGAGCGCGCGATGTAGCCGTCGAGGCCGTCGGTAAACGCCGCGACCGCGAACACCACCGCCGCCACCCACGAGCCGTGGTCGGTGTTCACCAGCAGGGCGACGACGAGCACTGGAACGAGCAGAATCCGGATGACCGTGAGAACGTTCGGCAGGTTGAGCGGGAACACTGCGCCAACCCTACCCGGAGGCGGGCGAGCTCATCCGCTGGCGGTGCAAGATCTCTATCCCGATCGAGCTGCCGATCGGACCGATGGGCGACACCGTGGCGGCGAGCAGCCACCAGGGGAACACGCCGCGCTTGCAACCCACCGCCACGGCGGCGCACAGGCAGGTCCAGCCGATGCCGTGAATCCAGCCGAGCACGAGTTGGGCGTGCTCGGAACCGCCGCCGATCCAGACGACCAGCAGGGCCGTGAAAATCATCGACTCGATGGCCGAGTAGATGCGGACGGCGGTGAAGTAGCTCACGCGGCTGAGGTTAGCTGTGGGCGGCTTCCGCGGGCTCCGGCTTCGCGCGCGTCCGCTCGGGCTTCTCGCGCGCCAGTTGGTACGAGACGAGCAGGACGAGCACGCCGTTGATGGGGTGCAGAGCGCCGAGCGCGGCGATGTCGCTGCCCGCCTTCGCCAGCGCGTACTGCACGAGCATCAGGATGAAGAGCAGGAGCGCCAGCCGAAGCTGGTCACGGTTGACGAACGCCATGACGAGCAGCGCGAACGAAAGCAGGATGACGGCGTAGCCGACCACCTGGTGGGCGTCGAAGGAGCTCGACTCGAACAGCTTGTCGTTGTCGTGCGGCTTGGCGCGGAATACCGCCAGTCCGGCGAGGAAGAACTGGAGCGTGGCGCCCACAAGAACGAACCATGCGAGCACGCGCTGTGTCTGCTCTGGCCGCTCCACGCAGGGGAACCCTAGAGACCACTACCCCTAGACAACCCCCCGGGGGGTGCCCCTAAGATCGCGGGATGGATCTCGCGGGGAGACGAGGACGCATCGCGACCGTCGTTGCGGTCCTCGTGTTCATCGGCTTCACGGTGTGGGCGACCGCATCGCAGGGCCTCGAGCTCTCGCACGACGTCCTCTTCATCTGGCTCGTGCTCGGCCTGCTCGCGCTGTCGATCAGCGACGTCAAGCGCTGGGCGCGCGGGGTGATCTTCGACTGGCTGCCGTTCGCCGGCTTCCTGGTGGCCTACGACATCGTCCGCGGCTTCGCCGACAACATCGGCATCGCCGCGCACACAAGCACGGGCATCGACTTCGACCGCGCGCTGTTCGGCCACACGATCCCGACCAACTGGCTGCAGGACCGGCTGTTCGATGCGAACGTCGCGCACTGGTACGACTACGTCACCTTCTTCGTCTACCTGTCGCACTTCTTCGTCACGCTGGTGATCGCGGCGTTCCTCTGGCGCTACCGCTACCCGCTCTTCAAGCGCTGGCGCGCGATGGTGCTGGCGGTGGCAGCCGCGGGCTTCGCCACCTACGCGCTCTTCCCCGGCACCCCGCCCTGGCTCGCCTCGGAGAGCGGGCACCTGCCCTACATCACGCGGACGATCGGCTACATGTGGCAGCACGTCCACGTCTATCCGGCGGCCGCGCTGTTCGAGACCGGCAACAACTACGTGAACGACGTCGCGGCGATCCCGTCGCTGCACGCCGCCTACACGCTGCTCGTCGTCCTGTTCTTCTGGGGAATGGTCAAGCCGTGGGCGCGGGCCGCGCTGCTGCTCTATCCGCTGGCGATGGGCTTCACGCTCGTCTACACGGGCGAGCACTACGTGTTCGACGTCGTGCTCGGCTGGGTGTACGCGGTGGCGATCTACGCGCTCGTCCTGCTCTACGAGCGGGCGCGGGACGGTCGGCGCCGCGAGGCGCCGGCGCATGCGCTGCAGGCCCTGCCGGACTCGCGCGTGCGCGCGTAGGAGCCGGGTTCTTACGTTCTTCCTCACTTCGTCTTACAGGCTGTTAAGCGCCGGCTGATGGGATTCTCAGCGGGTCCCGACGAAGGAGTGGTTGTGGAACGCAGTCTCAAACGGAAGCTCGCGATCGGCGTTACCGGGCTAGTGGTGCTCGGCGGCGGCGGTGCGGCGTATGCCGTCACCAAGTCGAACGACAACGAGCGACAGGCGTTCCTCGGCGACGTGGCCAAGCGGCTGAACGTCACTCCGGACCAGCTGAACAACGCGCTCAAGGGCGCGTTCGAGGACCGGCTCGACGCGGCCGTGAAGGCCGGACGCCTGACCCAGAAGCAGGCCGACGAGATCAAGAAGAAGGTCGAGCAGGGCGGCGTGCCGCCGGTGCTCGGGCCCGGCTTCGGCGCCGGTGCCGCCCGCGGGCACTTCTTCTTCAAGGGCGGTCCCGGCCCGATCGGCGGACCCATCCACGACGGGATCGACACCGCCGCCAAGTACCTCGGCCTCACCGACAAGCAGCTCATGCAGAAGCTGCGGAGCGGCAAGTCGCTCGCCGACATCGCTGGTGATCAGAAGAAGTCGGTTGACGGACTGAAGAGCGCGATCAAGGCGTCGGTGCAGAAGGACCTCGACCAAGCGGTCAAGGACAAGAAGCTCACGCAGGCGCAGGAGGACGACATCCTCAAGCGGCTCGATGACAAGCTCGACGCCCTCGTGAACGCAAAGGGCTTCCCCGGACCGCCGCCAGGCTTCCGGAAGGGGCACCGCGCGTGGGGCGCCAAGAAGGGCGGCGTGCCGCACAACGGCTCGTTCGTGCCGCCCGATGCGCCTGCGCCTCCGCCGGGCGCACCGATCATCTGAATTATCAGCACGCTGTAGCGACGGTCGCATAGAGTGCGCCTTTCATGGCCGCTCGACTCGCGAACAAGGTCGCGCTGATCACCGGCGCGGGCTCCGGTCTCGGACGCGAAATGGCGCTGCTGTTCGCCTCCGAGGGAGCGACCGTCGTGATCAACGACATCGACGAGGAGGCGGGGCAGAAGACCGCTTCCGAGCTCGGTGACGGCGCGCAGTTCGTGGCAGGTGACGTGTCGGACGACGCGTCAGTGGTGGCGCTGTTCGCTTCCGTGCGCGACGCCCACGGCCGGCTCGACGTGAGCGTGCACAACGCGGGGATCATGGACCCGCGCGACGAGGGGCCGACGGTCACGCCGCTCGAAATCTGGGACCGCGTGATCGCGATCAACCTCACGGGCGTGTTCCTCTGCTGCCGCCACGCGATCCCGCTGATGCTCGACACCGAGGGCAACAGCTCGATCATCAACATCGCCTCGTTCGTGGCGATCATGGGCGCGGCGTCGCCGCAGATCGCCTACACGGCGTCGAAGGGCGGCGTGCTGTCGATGACGCGCGAGATCGCCGTCGAGTACGCGCGCCAGGGCATCCGCGCGAACGCGATCTGCCCTGGCCCGATCCGCACCCCGCTCCTCGAGTACCTGATCGCGGACGAGGAAAAGCGCGAGAACCGCCTCAACCACATCCCCGCCGGCCGCTTCGGCGAGCCGTCGGACATTGCCAACGCCGCCGTCTACCTGGCGAGCGACGAGAGCGACTGGGTGACGGGCACCGAGTTCAACGTGGACGGCGGCATCACGAGTGCGTATCTGACCACTCCGTAGTCAGATACG
>DATBKS010000328.1:0-4070 GCA_036555755.1 Thermoleophilaceae bacterium | reverse complement strand
AGGCGGCCAGCGTGTTTTTCGCGACCGAGCTCGACGCAGACCGTCCGAAGTGAGCGCGTTCATCGATGAGCATCGCGGCCGCTTCGGCGTCGAGCCGATCTGCAGGGTCCTGGACGTGTCGGCGTCCGCCTACTACCAGCGAGCGACGGGTGAGCGCTCGGCCAGGGCCGTGGAGGACGAGCGGCTGCTGGTCCGCATCGAGCAGGTGCACGCCGCCAACTACAGCGCCTATGGCTACCGGCGCACGTGGAAGGCGCTGCTCAGGGCGGGCGAGGACGTCGGGCGTGATCGCGTCAAGCGGCTGATGCGCACCCACGGCATCCAGGGCGCCAAGCGCCGCGGCAAGCCCTGGCGCACCACGCGGCCAGACCCCGCCGCCCACCGACGTCCGGATTTGGTCGAGCGCGACTTCACCGCGCCGGCGCCCGATCGTCTGTGGGTCGCCGATCTGTCCTATCTCAGGTGCTGGGAGGGGCTGGTGTTCTTCGCCTTCGTCATCGACGCCTACTCTCGGCGCGTGGTGGGCTGGCAGCTCGCGTCGCACATGCGCACCACGCTGGTGCTCGACGCGCTGCGGATGGCGCTGGGCACCCGCCGGCCCGGTGCCGACATCGCCCTGGTGCACCACAGCGACCGCGGATCGCAATACACATCGTTCGACTACACCCAGACCCTTGAGGACCACGGCGTGCTGGCCTCGGCCGGCTCGGTCGGCGATGCCTACGACAACGCCCTGGCCGAGAGCTTCGTCGACAGCTTCAAGACCGAGCTCATCGCAGACCGCGTCTGGCAGACGCGCTCGCAGCTCGAGCTCGCCGTCGTGGAATACGTCGGCTGGTTCAACCACGCCCGGCTGCACGAGAGCCTCGGCGATCTGCCGCCGGCCGAGTTCGAGGCCCAAGCGCTGCGTGCTCAGGCCGCCCCCAAGGCGAGCGAGGGACCGGCCCTCGACGGCCGGCCTCTGCGCGCACCGGTAGCTTCAGAAATCCTGATCTCTTGAAAAGAGGAAACCACCAAACCCGGTCTCCGCAGAACCCAGCCCGGCTCAGCCGTCCACGAACGGCCCGAGCCGCCCGGGCTTCCTGCGTGAACCCGACATGATGGAAACCTCCCGACGGAGCCGCGGCCCCGTTCTCGATGGACAAGGTCGGGCGCCGAAACTATGCCGACAGCAACCGAGGCGCCGCCGGCCTTTCGGCGAGAACGTCCGCCGCAGGAGGAGCCGCGATCAGGAGCGGCGCCGCGGGCGCAGCGTCGAGCACGGCGAGATGTCCCTTTCCGTGCGGAGCCGGCCGCTCGCCGACGAGCCGAGCATGCGCGTGACGCGCTGAGTGCAGGACCGGCGATTCGGGAGGCGTTGGCGCCCGCGCACAAGTGCCAGGTAGGCCCGCTTGTTCCAGCTACAGCTGGGGCAGCGGTGGCTCGTCAGGGCCCGTGGCTGGCGTGTACACGATCAGTCGTTGGTCGCCCGAGCTGGGCGAAAGGACCGACTGAAAGTGCCAGTGATTGGGTTCACCGTCGGGGCCACGGAAGCGCTTGACGCCCGAGCTCTTCTCTTGGACTTCGTGGAGGTCCCACCATTGGGCGAAGTGCGGATCGCTGTCGCTTAGGTGATCGACCAGAGCTTTGGCTTCGGGTTGGTCGATGTTGCGAGCCAGCGCGGCCCGGAAGTTGGCCAGCGTCAGGCGGGCTACCTCTTCCCAGTCCAGGTAGCGGCTCCGCATGCCTGCATCGAGGAACATGAGCTCGACCAGGTTGCGGCGTGCGGGCGTGAGCGCGTCGAGGTCGACGAGCAGGTCGCACGCACCTCGGTTCCAGGCCAGGATGTCCCACCGCCAGCCGAGCACGTAGGCGGGCGTGTCCTCGGGCAGCGCGCGCAGGAGCCGTTCCATGCCGGGGTCGACGCGTTCCGCCGGCGCGGTTTCAAGTGGCGGGCGCTCGCCGCGTGCCAGCGCGTACAGGTGGGCTCGCTCATCGCCGGTGAGGCGCAGCGCGGTACTCAAGCTGTCGAGCACTGACGGCGAGGGGCGCTCGCTGCGTCCCTGCTCGAGGCGGATGTACCAGTCGACGCTGATCCCGGCCAGCGCCGCCAGCTCCTCCCGGCGCAGGCCCGGGGTGCGGCGGTGTCCGGACGCGGCTGGCAGGCCGACCTGCTCGGGCGTGATCCGCGCGCGGGTCTGGCGGAGGAAGTCGGCGAGCTCGCGCTGGCGGTCGAACCCGGCGCCGACGAGGGTGGGAGCGCCACTCCCAGGATGTTCTCGGGTCTTTTCCGCGCTGGCTGCTCGATCGACCATGGCTGCCGTCAACAACGCAGTCTATGGCCCAGGAGGCCCACAGATGTACAACATCGCAGTCTCATTCAACATCCCGTCCGAGCATCGCGAGGACTTCATCAAGGCCGCCCTGAAGGACGGCCGCGAGTCCGGCGCGAACGAGCCCGGCACCCACCGCTTCGAGCTCATCGTCGACGAGACCGACCCGAACAAGTTCTACTTGAACGAGGCCTACGAGGATCTCGACGCCTTCAACGTGCACGCCGACGGCGAGCACTTCAAGGAGTTCTTCGCCGCGATCGAGGCGTACGCCGACGGTCCGACCTGGCTGATCAAGGGCAACCGCGTCGAGGACGGGGAAGCACGATGAACACCCTTCCGACCACAGCCCAGGGCGGGCAGCGCCTGAGCATCACGCGGGCTGATCACGTCGCGATCCGCGTGCCGGATTACGACGAGACGATCCGCTTCTACACGAGCAAGCTCGGCTTCCAGCTGGAGGCCGAGTGGACGCTCGGGGACGCGGTCCCGGGTGTGCGGCTGGCCTACGTCCGCCTCGGCGCATTCATGATCGAGGTGATCGGCGACGCCGAGCCGGCGCCGGTTCCGGCGACCGCCGACGTCGGCGCGCACCTAAGCCGCAGCGGCTACATCCACCTCTGCCTCCGGGTCGAGGACCTGGACGGCACGCTCGCGGAGCTCGAGGCGCGCGGCGTCGAGATCCTCGCCGACCCGTTTGACGTCGAGCCGATCGGTCAGCGGCTGGCGCTGATCAAGGACAACAGCGGCAACGTGATCGAGCTTGCCCAAGCCCTCCAGGCCTGAGCAAACGCAGTCACGGCGCAATCCCAAAGGACTGCTCATGCCGTTCACCATGATCGTCAACTTCCAGCCCAAGCCGGGCGAGGAGAAGCGACTGCAAGACGAGCTCAACGCGATGATCGAGCCGTCGCTCGCCGAACCCGGCTGCCTCGGCTACCGGCCGCTCGTCGACCCCAACCAGCCGGGCGCGATGGTCATCATCGAAGAGTGGACCGGCGAACAGGCGCTCGAAGCGCACTTCGCCACCCCACACTTCAAGCGCGTCGCGGAGGTCCTTGACGAGATCCTCGTCGAGCCCTTCTCAGCGACGACGCTCACCCGTCTGGACGTCGCCGAGGCGGCCTAACACAATCGAGCAAGAGTCTGACGCTGGCGGCCGCACTCGACCAGGTGCGGCCGCCAGTCAACGCACCCGTTCGACGCACGGCTCATTACGCGCTGTCGCGTCGCGCTACGCCCCTGAACCGAAGGCACAACGGGATCTTGCCGGGACTCACAGTCCCCGCTCCTCGCCACAGGCGCGACGGCTGCGTGACCTCGTGGCGGCACGTCGCGCCTCGTCGCCGGTCGTCCCGTGTACGCCATCGGCTGATCCGCATAATCAGGCGGTCGGCATAGTTCGTCTACGCCCTGCTGGGCGCCGACCAGGCCAACTCGCCCTACACGCAGACCGGCGAGCGGGTAGCCCGCATCGCCGCCGGCGGCGTGCGCCTGGTCATCGACGAGCTGCGCACCGACGTCACCAAGACGCGCAAGGACGGCAGCCGCGGCCGGCTGCGCATCGACTACGGCGACCACCGCAACCCCGAGGCCGCGCTCGCCTGGCTGTGGAAGTTCGTCGTATGCCGAGTCGCGCGTTATGCCGAGTCGGCTAGGGATGTCGTGCTCAGCAGGCGTGCGGGCGTTCGGCGGCTCGGGATAATCACAGCGCCTCGAGGAAGGCGAGCAGCTGGTCGGGGGGCCGGTAGCGGCCCG
>DATBKS010000327.1:0-6097 GCA_036555755.1 Thermoleophilaceae bacterium | reverse complement strand
GGTGCACGGCCCGCGCCGACCAGGCCGGCTGCTCGGCCACGACCTGTGCGCGCAGCTCGGCCGCATCTACCAGGGCCACTTCGGCTGGATCGACGCACGGCACCGCTTCCGCCCCGTCGGCTTCCAATACGAGGAAGCGCCAATCCAATGTGGCGAGCGCTGGCGTGACGCTAAGAGCGAGCCCGTGATGACCCGGACCACGCTCATCACCGATCCCCTGCAGACCGAGGCTGAGCAAACCGAGACCGTCATCTGGGGAATCGGCGGGTCCCTCCTCCGCGGCGTCGCTCTCCAGGGTCCGCGCATCCACGACCTCCACCCGAAGCCGTCCCGCCGCGGCAGCTTCCTCGCGCTCGCCGACCCGACAGGCCCTTCCAGGGTCACCGCCCACTTCACGTACGCTCAGCGCCGCCCGAAGACGCTGGTTCTCAACCCCACCCGCTTCGGCCCTGTGCCCCCTCCCTTCAACAGGTTCGAGCACGGGATGATCCTCGGCACCGAGCGGCTCGAAGCCCGCGCCCCCGACCCCACCGGCGGACTTGGCTGGGGAATCGAGGCCAGCCGTACCACGAAGGGCGGCTTCTGCGCATGGGACGTGGGCCGGGTGGTGGGCTCGCAGGTGGGCAACGTCAACTACGCGCTCGGCACGATCGACGATCCGCACGCCCAGCCCTGCCTGCAGAAGATCCAGTTCCCTCCGAAGATGCCACTTGCCATCAGCGAGCAATATGGCGCCGGCGCCTCGCTACCGGATGAACCCGGCGCTGACCCCGACCTCGGACGCGTGGCACTCCGAACGCTTCCCGGCCGATCAGTGATCAGCGGCCTCGCGCGCCCCGCCGTGCGCGAGTTCACGATCGAGACCCCACGCGACGTCCGGACGATCGTCCCCTCGCCGCGGGCGCACGCGTTCATCGTCGTCTACGACGGCAGCTTCCCCGCTGGCAACACCGTAATCGCAGTCACCTTCAACGACGGCACGCACCACGTCCAGCGGATGCCCAACTACCCCTTCTAGCGCTTCAGGGTCGTCTTCACCCTCAGCCGGGTGGCGTTGCCGGCGGCGTCCTTCACGGTGATCGCGATCGTCAGCGCAACCCGCCGCGCGTGCGCCAGCCGGCGCTTGGCCTTGCGCGTGAACTTGAGCCGCAGCTTGGCTGACCGCCCGGCCCGCAGCTTCGCCTTGCCGCTCGCCACCTTCACGTTCTTCGCCAGGTGGAAGTGCTTGGCGCTGCCGGCCGAGATCGTGGCGGTCGCGCTGGCCGTGCCGTCCTCGTTGGACTTCACGCGCCCCAGCAACCCGTGCGCCAGCGCGCCCGCCAACCCATAGCGCTTCTTGAAGGACTTGCCGGCCTTCGGCTTGGTGGTGTCGGGCACCGTGCTGGACCCGCCGCCCGGGCCGCCGCCACCCGGACCCGCCGGGGGCGGGAACGGCGCGACGAACGACACCGGGTTGAAGATCGCCTTGATGTTGTCCGGCAGGGTGAGGAAGGCGCCTGCCGCGCGATCGAAGATCTCGAACTCGTTGTTGTTGGTGATGAGGCCGATGTAGGAGCCGGACGCGTCGAGCACGCAGTGAGTGTCGTCATTCGCGCTGTTCAGGCCGGTGATGCTGAGCAGCGCGCCGCCGGTGCGGTCGTAGAGCTCGATCTGCTTGCCCACCACTCCGCCCTCGTTCACGTCGAAGCCCACAAGCGAGCCGTCGCCGTTGATGCACGGGTGCTCCTTGTCGTTGTCGTCGAGCCCGCCGCCGAGGCCGAACGGCAGGGCGGTGTCGGTCGCGCCCGGGATGTCCTGCACGAACGGCTCCGCGTGGCCGCCGTTGTCGGCGGGGCAGGTCATCGCGTTGCCGTTGCAGGTGGTCGCCAGGAAGTGGCCGTCGCCGCTCAGATGGCTCTGGCGGTCGGCGTTGGGATCGGGCAGCCCGACGTCGAGGAAGCTGCCGGTGGCGCTGTTGTAGACCACCGCCGGCCCGTTCACGTTGTCGTCGAACGCCAGCAGTCCCGTGTTGCTCACGGTGAGGCCGGTGGGCTTGGCGTAGATGTCGATCCCGGGCAGCGACACCGCGGTGCCCGCGCCCGTGCGGTCGAACAGGTGGAGCTTGTCGTCGCTCCCCACATAGAACACGTAGCGGCCGTCGAACGACATCGCCATCGAGTCCTGGAAGCCCGGTGTGGACGTGATCGTGATGTCGGGTGGCGTGAGCGCCGTGCCGGTGTCGGCGTCGTACATCGCGAGCTTGTGCGTGGTGGCGTCGACGTAGGCGACGATCGGCTTGCGCGCCTGGGCGGCGGAAGCGGCGGCCAGGGCGACGACGGTGGCAAGTGCGGCAGCGAAGCGGAACATGGCGCCACGCTAAATGCGCAGAACGCCCTGAACATCGGGGAGCTACCCCCATTTCCTGCCATCCTGGCCGCGGATGACCCTGATCGGAAAGGGCCGCGCCTTCGCACGCGTCGCGCTGGCCGGCAACCCCTCAGACGGCTACGGCGGCCGCACCCTGGCCGTCGTCGTGCGCGACTTCGAGGCAAGCGCCAGCGCCGAGCCGGCGGCCGCCGACAGCTTCGATTCACCCGGGCCGGGGGGCGAGGAGCTGATGCGCGCCACGCTGGAGCGCTTCCGCCATCACACCGCCGCGAGCGATCCCGTCGCACTCGCATGCGAGACGAACGTGCCGCGCGAGGTGGGACTGGCCGGCTCGAGCGCAATCGTGATCGCCTGCACCCGCGCCCTCTGCGACCTCCACGGCGCGGCGCTCGAGAACGACGAGCTGGCGCGGCTCGCCCTCGCCGTCGAGACCGATGACCTCGGCATCGCGGCCGGCCTCCAGGACCGCATGGTGCAGGCGCGCGAGACGCTCGTGGCGATGGACTTCGGCGGCGCACCGCTCTACGAGGAGCTCGACCCCGAGCTGCTGCCGCCGCTGTTCGTGGCCTGGCATCCGGAAGCGGCGGCGCCGTCGGGCGTCGCCCACGGCGAGCTGCGCGAGCGCCACGCCCGCGGCGACGAGGAGGTGACCGGCGCGCTCGCGCGCCTGGCGGACCTTGCCGCAAGCGCGCGCATGGCGCTCCTCGCCCGCGACCACCAAGCGTTCGCGCGCTGCGTGGACGCCTCATTCGACGAGCGCTTGCGGATCATGACCGTGGATCCGCTCACCGCCGAGATGGTGAAGGCGGCGCGGGCAGCGGGCGCGTCGGCCAACTCCGCCGGTTCGGGCGGGGCGATTGTGGGCACCCTGACCAGCGAGGCGGAGTGGACCCGCCTGCGCGAGAGACTGGAGCGCATGGGCGCCTCATCGGTGCGCCCGCGGACGGGTCCGTAGAATCGCGAGCCGGGGAAGGGGGGAACCCGTCGCATGACTCTGATTGCCCTGTCGGCCTCGTACGGCGCCGGAGGCAGCGTCGTCGGGCCAGAGCTGGCCGAGCGCCTCGGCGTGCCGTTCGTCGACCGTGCGATTCCGACCAAGGTGGCGGAGACGCTCGACGTCCCGCTGACGAACGCGCTCGAGCGCGACGAGAACATCGGCAGCCTGTTCGACCGCATGCTCAAGCACTTCGCGCCGCTGTCCGGC
Source organism: Thermoleophilaceae bacterium (assembly GCA_036555755.1). GTDB lineage: Bacteria > Actinomycetota > Thermoleophilia > Solirubrobacterales > Thermoleophilaceae > JAICJR01. The sequence continues at coordinate 2,526 of DATBKS010000327.1, read as the reverse complement.
GCCTACACGAGCGGCGAAGCCAGCGAGGCGCTGATGGGACCGGACGTCTACCGCGACGCCACAGAGCGGGTGATCTGCGAGCACGCCGAGGCGGGCGGCGGCGTGATCCTCGGGCGCGCCTGCGCGTACGTGCTGAGCGACCGGCCCGAGGTGCTGCGCGTGCGCCTGGACGGGCCCGAGGAGGCTCGGCTCGAGCAGGCGATGCGAATCCAGGGCGTCGACCGCGACACCGCCAAGGAGCGCATGCGCCAGACCGATCGCGCCCGGGACGCCTACGTTCGCCATTTCTACGGGGCCGACCCGAAGGACACCTCGCTGTTCCACCTGATCGTCGACTCGACGGCCATCAGCCTGGACGCCTGCGTCGACCTGATAGCCCGCGCCGCCCAGTCGCGTTAGTCCATTCGAGTTACGTGGTCGCGTGCAGGGGCTTTATGCGCATACACTGGCGCTCTTTCCGCCTGGTCCGGCGCTCCACTCCGCCGGCCTAGGCCAGGGGCCCGTAATCGAATTTTCTCGCCGGAAGGGGCGCAGGAGCGCGGATGAAACCGTACGCCGATATAACCGACACCGAAACCGTCAAGGCCCTCTCCCACCCGCTACGCGTACAGATTTTGCGCCTGCTCGAGGAGAAGGACGGCAGCCCAGTGGAGATCGCCACGGCGCTCGACCTGCCCGTCAACCGCGTGAGCTACCACATGCGGCAGCTCGCCCGATTCGATCTCATCAAGCTGGTGAAGACGACGCCCCGCCGCGGCGCAGTCGAGCACCACTACCGCCTTCAGGCACGCCCGCGGATCAGCGACAAGGCGTGGGGCGAGGTGCCGGAGATTGTCAAGCAGGCGATGACCGGCGCCGCAGTCGAGCAGATCCTCCAGCACGTCCACGCGAGTGCCGCCCAGGGCGGTTTCGACCGCGCCGACGCCCACCTGAGCCGCGCCGACGTGATCCTCGACGAGCGTGGCTGGAAGGAGATCGCCAAGGAGCTGTCCACCATGCTCACGCGCGTGGAGAAGGTCCAGGCCGCGAGCGCCGAGCGGCTGAAGAAGGCCGACCACGAGGGTGAGATCCGTGGCACGGTGGTGATGGCGCTGCTCGAGACGCTCGCCGCGCCGGACGCTCCGCCTGCCGACCTCGCCAAGCCGCGCCGCAAGCGCAGCTCCAACAACTCGCGCTAGGACTCGCCCTATCTAGAAGGCGAAGCCGCGCCGGTGGCGGCGCTGGGTGCGAACGTTCGTGATCGTCGAGAACGTCGGCTTGTTGCCGGCCTTGTCGAACGGCAGCAGCGAGAACGAGTAGCCGGTGCCGGGCTTCAGGTGCCTGGCGACGATCGTGAAGATGTTGCCCTTGCCGCGGCTCGCGTGCAGCGTCTTGTGGGCACGCCGCTTGCACTTCGCCTTCTTGCCGTGCTTGCGGCAGCTCACGAGGCGCGTGTAGTTGAGCCGGGCATTCACCTTCGAGATGCCGGTACTGAAGCCCGAGTCGGTCACCTTCACCTTCACGGTGCAGGTGGTCCGCGTGCACTTCTTGCTCCGCACGCGCAGCCTCGGAGCCGTCGTGTCCTTCTGCGCGGGCGGTGGCGGCGGGGGCGTGATGACCACGGGAGCCGGTACGGACACCGTCGAGCTGTCCGCATAGCCATAGCCGCCCTCACCCGTTGCCTTCACCTCGCAGAGGATGTCGCTGCCGCGGTCGCTGTTCTGGATCGTGTAGGTGGTGCCGCCGGCGCTCGCACTCGTCAGCTCCTGGCCGCTCGTGTTGAAGAACTGGTAGGTGACGACGGCGGCGGGATCGCTCCACGCTCCGGTGGCGCACGTCAGCGTCTGGCCCGGCTGGTTGCCGCCCGAGATCGTCGTCTGGCCGCCGGGTTGTGACGGGGCCCGCGTGTGATCGCTGAACGCGAAATCGTGCGGCTCGCCACTGTCGACCATCTGCGTGTAGATACCGGGGAAGCCGCTTTGGGCGCAGCCGATGCCCGAGTCCACCAGCCCGACGAGCACGAAGCTCCCGGGGGACCCGGACACGATCGGGCCGCCGCTGTCGCCCTGGCACGAGTCGGTGATGCCGGCCCCGAAGTTGTGATCGCCAGCGCAGAAGAGCAGACTCGTGTCCACCGTCACGCCCGCCGCGGCGTAATCGCTCGCGCAGGTGGCCGGAGCCACGAACGGGACGTTGGCCGACTGGAGCGTGTCGCTGAAGATCTGGTTGCCTGGCCCATCCGCCGGCTCCGCACTTTCGTCGCCGAAGCCGCTCACCACGAGGTTGTCGCCAGAGGCGATGTTGTCCCAGTCCGTGGAGCTGATCGCGGTGATCGGCTGGATGTTGCTCGGCGGCGGATCCGGCGCCCAGAGAGGCGCTGACAGGGTGATCACCGCTACGTCATGGGTGTTGAGGTCCGGGTCGTAGAGCGGGTCGAACGCGATCTCCGAGGCCACGACGTTCACGGCCGGCGGGTCCGAGAAATTCGTCAGGTCATCGGTCCCGGCCAGGACCGTCACGTCGGCCGCGTCCGACACCTGACCCGCT
>DATBKS010000326.1:0-8326 GCA_036555755.1 Thermoleophilaceae bacterium | reverse complement strand
GCCCGGAGCGCCGTCGTTGCCCTTCGGACCCTGGTCGCCCTTGGGCCCCTGGTCACCCTTCGGGCCCTGGTCGCCCTTGTCGCCCTTCGAGCCATTGCCCAGGCGCTGCTTGGTGTTGAGCTTGTTCTGCGCCGACTTGGTAAGCCGGTTGAAGGGGATGCTTCCCTTCGCGATGTTCTTGCCGTCGATGAAGTGCTTCGCGGCAAAAGCGCTACCGCCGAGCGCGACGAACAGCGCGCAGAACGCGAGCACCGTCGCAAGCGACGGCAACTTCCACTTGTGCGAGTCCAACAATCCTCCCTTTTTAGGACGGGTTTGCGAGAGCAATGCTGTGCCGAATCTGTCTATTTCGCCACTCTTAAGTCATCGTTCTGACAACGCTCGGGACCGTTACGATCCGCGTCCGATGACACGGCGCGAAATCAACTCGTGGCTGATGGACATGGACGGCGTGCTCGTGACCGAGGAGACCGCGATCCCCGGCGCCGCCGAGTTCATCAAGGCGCTGCAGGCGAAGGGGACCCCGTTCCTGGTCCTCACCAACAACTCGATCTACACGCGCCGCGACCTCGCCGCGCGGCTGCGCTCGAGCGGGCTCGAGGTGCCCGAGAACTCGATCTGGACCTCAGCGCTCGCCACTGCGGGCTTCCTCCAGGACCAGCGGCCGGACGGCACGGCGTTCGTGATCGGCGAGACCGGCCTTACGACCGCGATGCACCAGGCCGGCTACACGCTCACCGAGCGCAATCCCGACTACGTGGTGCTTGGCGAGACGCGCACGTACAGCTTCGAGCGCATCACCCAGGCGATCCGCCTGGTTGAGCGCGGCGCACGCTTCATCGCCACGAACCCCGACCCCACCGGCCCGTCCAGCGATGGGCCGCTGCCTGCCACCGGATCGGTGGCGGCGCTGATCAGTCACGCGACCGGGGTCGATCCCTACTTCGTCGGCAAGCCCAATCCGCTGATGATGCGCTCCGCCCTCAACGCCATCGACGCACACTCCGAGTCCACCGCGATGATCGGAGACCGCATGGACACCGACATGGTGGCCGGGCTGGAGGCGGGCCTCGAGACCATCCTCGTGCTCAGCGGAGTGAGCACCCGCGAGAGCGCCGAGCGCTTCCCGTACCGGGCCTCGCGGATCGTCGATTCGGTCGCGGACCTGGTGGACGAAGTAGCCCATTAGGTTCGCTCGGTACCCTCGGACGAAGCGATGGCCCTCGCCGACCCCAGTTCGCCAACGCCGCCGAATGGTGCTGTCCTAGTTGCTCACGGAGTGTCGCGCCGCTTTGGCGAGGGCGACGCCGCCGTGGACGCCCTGCGCGACGTCGACGTATCGATGGAGCGCGGCAAGCTCACGGCCGTCATGGGCCCATCGGGATCCGGCAAGTCCACCCTGATGCACATCCTGGCCGGGCTCGACCGCCCCACGTCCGGCACAGTGCAGCTCGACGGCACAGACATCACGAAGCTCGACGACGACAAGCTCACGAAGCTGCGCCGCGACCACATCGGCTTCGTGTTCCAGTTTTTCAACCTGCTCCCGATGCTCGATGCGCGCGAGAACATGGAGCTGCCGCTGGCGATCGCCGGCGAACACCCGGAGCAAGCTTGGTTCGACCAGGTGGTGGAGCAGACCCGCCTCGGCGACCGCCTGACTCACCGGCCGTCGGAGCTGTCGGGCGGCCAGCAGCAGCGCGTTGCGATCGCGCGTGCGCTCCTCAGCAAGCCGAGCGTGCTGTTCGCGGACGAGCCCACGGGCAACCTCGACTCCTCCGCGAGCGGCGAGATCCTCGAACTCATCCGGCGCTCGGTGGACGAGACCGGGCAGACCGTGGTGATGGTGACCCACGACCCGCACGCGGCCGCGATCGCCGACCGCATCCTGTTCCTCGAGGACGGGCGGCTCGTGCGCGAGATGGTGGGGGTGGGCGCCGACGAGATCATCGCCGCGATGAAGGAGCTCGGCGCGCAGTGATCCGCTTCTCGCTACGCGGGCTGATGTCGCGCAAGCTGCGGTCGGTGCTTACCGCGCTCGCGATCGTGCTCGGCGTGGCGCTCGTGAGCGGGACCTACGTGCTCACCGACTCGATCACCAAGGCGTTCGACTCGATCTTCCAGACGGTCTACCGCGGCACCGACGCGACGATCACCGGCCGCAACGCGCTCGACACGAACGCCAGCAACGTGGGCGGAGGCGAGAGCACGCCCTCGTTCGACGAGTCGCTGCTCGCGAAGATCCGCGCGCTGCCCGACGTGAAGGCCGCGATCGGCGGCGTGGCGGGCGAGCCGCACCTGGTGAAGAACGGCAAGGCGATCTCGTTCGGCGGCTCGCCCAACCTCGGCTTCAGCGTCGATCCCAAGTACCCGCAGTTCTCCTCGCTCAAGCTGTCGAAGGGCTCGTGGCCGGGGCCGAATCAGGTGGTGGTCGACACCTCGACGGCCAAGCACAAGTCGATCCACGTGGGCGACACGATCGGGGTTCAAGCGGAGGGCCCGATCGTGCAGATGAAAGTCGCCGGGCTCGTGAAGTTCGGCTCCGCGGGATCGCTGGGAGGGGCGACGCTGGCCGGGTTCGACATCGCCACCGCGCAGTCGCTGTTCGACAAGAAGGGCAAGCTCGACGACATCCGCGTGGCGGCGCGAACGGGGATCTCGCCGCAGCGGCTCGTCAATCAGATCAAGCCGATCCTGCCGCCCGGCACGCAGGTGAACACCGGCGCCGAGCAGGCGCAGAAGGCGGCCGATTCGACCAACAGCTTCCTCACGTTCTTCAAGACGTTCCTGCTCGCGTTCGCGGGCATCGCGCTGTTCGTCGGCAGCTTCGTGATCGCCAACTCGCTGTCGATCACGATCGCCCAGCGCACCCGCGAGTTCGCCACCCTGCGGACCCTCGGCGCCAACCGCCGGCAGATCCTGCGCGCGGTGCTGGTGGAGGCATTCGTGATCGGGCTGGCCGCCGCCGTGGTCGGCCTATTCGTGGGCTTCCTGCTGGCGAAGGGGCTGTTCTCGCTGTTCGACGCCGTCGGCTTCACGCTGCCCAACAGCGGCATCGTGTTCGAGGGCCGGACGGCGATCGTGGCGATCCTCGTCGGCGTGATCGTGACCGTGGCCGCGAGCCTGCGGCCGGCGATGCGTGCCACGCGCGTGCAGCCGATCGAGGCGGTGCGCGAGGGAGCCACGCTGCCTGAGACGAGCACGCCTCGCCGCCGTTTCATCCGCGCGCTGGTGCTCACGGTGGTGGGCTTCGCGGCGATCGTCTACGGGCTGTTCCGGCCCGGACTCGGCACGGGCGGCGTGCTGCTGTCTATGGGCATCGGCGCACTGATGGTGTTCGTCGGCGTCGCGCTGCTCTCGGCGCGCTGGGTGCCGTCGCTCGCCGAGGTGCTCGGCTGGCCGGCGGTGCGCATCGGCGGCGCGGTGGGCCGGCTCGCCCGCGAGAACGCGCGCCGCAACCCGCAGCGCACGGCCTCGACCGCGTCCGCGCTGATGATCGGGCTCGCGCTCGTCACGCTCGTGGCGATGCTGGCGGCCGGGATCATCAGCAACTTCAGGGGCGCGGTGAACTCGCTGTTCGTCGGCGACTACGTGGTTACCGCGCAGAACAACTTCAGCGCGCTCCCGATCAAGGTCGGCGAGACGGTGGCGAAGACGCCGGGGGTCATCTCCGCGGCGGGCGTTCGCTCCGACGAGGCGAAGATCTTCGGCAGCAAGGACCAGCTCACGGCTGTCGACCCGAGCATCGGAAGCACGCTCGCGCTCAACTGGAAGGAGGGGTCGCAGGCCGTGCTGTCTTCGCTCGGCGAGGACGGCGCCTTCACCGACGACGGCTACGCGAAGGACCACCACCTGCACGTCGGCTCGCCGGTGTCGTTCCTGACGCCGACGGGCAAGACGCTCCACGTGACCATCAAGGGCATCTTCAAGCCGCCCGCCGGCGGCTCGCCGTTCGGCCCGATCACGATCTCGAGCGCGCTGTTCGACCGCTCCTTCCAGCAGCCGGAGAACCTGTTCACGTTCATCAAGATGCAGGGCGGGGAGAGCACCGCCAACCAGGCCGCGCTGGAGCAGCAGCTTCAGGGCTTTCCGAACGCGAAGGTGCAGAACAAGCAGAAGTTCGTGGACAACCAGATCTCTGGGCTGAAGTCCACGCTGAACATCCTCTACGTGCTGCTCGCGCTCTCGATCATCGTGAGCCTGTTCGGGATCGTGAACACGCTCGTGCTGTCGGTGTTCGAGCGCACAAGAGAGATCGGCATGCTGCGCGCTGTAGGCATGACGCGTCGGCAGACGCGGCGGATGATCCGCCACGAGAGCGTGATCACGGCGCTGATCGGCACGGTCACCGGGATCGCCCTCGGCATCGTGCTGGGCGCGCTGCTCGCGGCGCGCGTTGACGAGATCAACTTCACGATCCCGGTCGGCTCGCTGATCATCTTCGTGATCGCGGCGGTGATCGTCGGCCTGCTCGCGGCGATCTTCCCCGCCCGCCGCGCCTCGCGCCTGCGGCCGCTCGAAGCGCTGTCTTACGAGTAGCCCCGGGTGTCGCACACCGGGGTGCTTAGGCGTCCGTCGGGGTGCGCCTGGCCCGAGCGTTTACCGCGGCGATAAAGGGTCGCCGGGTCGTCGACTGGATCCATCTAACCCACCCATATGGTGGAAAAGATGGATCGCATGGATCGAGCCACCTCCCGTCCACCTGTCCTATAGGGCAGCGCTCAGCCCTGTGCCGAAGGCGGGTGCTGCGGGCCCCAGCTCACGCGGCCGTCGCCGGTGATCGGGATCCGCGGGCCGAGGAGCACGTTCGGGTGCGTGAGCGTGTCGCCGACCGCCTTCACGCGGGCGAACAGCTCGCGCACGTCGCTCTTCTTGCCCTGGTAGCCGTAGCCGTGGAGGTCGGCGGTGAGGCCGCTGACGTGGAGGCCGGCCTGCTTGCCGAGGTAGAGGGCGCGCGCCATGTGGAAGCCCTGGGTGACCACGATCGCGCTGTCCACGCCGAACACCTTGCGGGCGCGGACCATGCTCGCCCAGGTGTCGAAGCCCGCGTGGTCGGTGAAGATGTCGTGGGCGGGGACGCCCGCGCGCATGAGCGCCTCGCGCATGGTGTCAGGCTCGTCGTAGGCCCAGGTGTGGTGGTCGCCGGAGACGAGGATGCGGTCGACCTTGTGGGCGCGCCAGAGGGCGACGGCCTGGCTGACCCGGTCGGCGAGCATGCCGCTCATCTGCCCGTTCGGCTGGACGAGCGCGCCTAGCACGATCGCCGCCTGGGCGTGCTTCAGCTTGGCCGGATCGCTCGTGGAGCCGCCCTTGGTGCTCAGCAGCATGTAGGCGTTCGCGCCGATGCCGATGAGCGCGACCATGCCGAGAACGCACAGCGCAGCCAGCAGGACTTTCTTCCCGGTCAGCCGCCGCACAGCGGTCAACCTACCTTGCCGTTAGGCGCTTGCCAACTCCAGCACGACCTTGCCCAGCGCGCCGCGCTCCTCGATCAGGCGCATCGCGTCGCCCGCCTGCTCGAGCGGGAAGCGACTGCCGACGATCGGCTTGACGTGGCCCGCGCGGATCATCCCGTCGAGCTCCTCGGCGAGCTTTGCGGTGAAGCCGGGCTTGCTGAGCACGAACGCGCCCCAGCCCGCGCCGACGACGTCGATGTTGTTCAGCAGCAGCCGGTTGACTTTCACCTCGGGGATCGAGCCGCCGGTGAAGCCGACCACCACGGCGCGGCCCTGCTCGCGCAGCGAGCGCAGGCTGTCGGTGAAGCGGTCGCCGCCGACGGGATCGAGCACCACGTCCACGCCGCCGCCGGAGATCTCCTTGGCCTGGTCCTTCCACTCGGCGTCCGAGCGGACGACATGGTCGGCGCCGGCCTGCTTGGCCACCTGCTCCTTCTCGTCACTCGAGACCACGGCGATGGTCTGGGCGCCGAGCGCCTTCGACACCTGGAGGCTGGCCGTCCCGACACCGCCCGCGGCGCCGTGCACGAGCACCCATTCGCCCTCGGTCAGCCGGCCGCGGTACTTCAGAGCGAACAGCGCAGTGTGGTAGTTGAGGACGAGCGCCGCGCCCTCGGCGAAGTCGAGCTCGTCGGGCAGAGCGAAGGTCATCGCGGTTGGTGCGACGGCCTTCTCCGCCATGGCGCCCAGCAAAGTCATGGCGGCCACGCGCTGGCCCGGCTCGAATGACGAGTCGGAGCTCTCGACCACGACGCCCGACACCTCGGCGCCCGGCACGAACGGCAGATCGGGCTTGAACTGGTAGAGGCCGCGCGACTGGAGCACGTCCGGGAACGAGACCGCGGCGGCCTTGACGTCGATCAGGACGCCCTGCCCCGGCGTGGAGAAGTGGCTCGCCTGCGGCTCGGGCGCGTCGACGACCTTTACGGCGTCTGGCCCGCCGAGCTCTTCGATCTGGAGCGCGCGCATGCGGGCGCGAAAGCTACAGCGACTCGGCCCGGAAGGTGTTGCGCAGGGTGCCGATGCCCTCGATCTCGACCTCGAACACGGCGCCGTCGGTGAGGTAGCGGGGCGGGTCCATCGCGTTGCCGACGCCGGAGGGCGTCCCCGTGAGGACGACGTCGCCGGGCTCCATCGTCATCGCAGTGGTGATGTAGGCGACGAGCTCGGGAACGCCGAAGATGAGGTCGTTGGTGCGGCTGTCCTGGACGGTCTCTCCGTTCAGGCGGCCGCTGATGGCGAGGTCGGGCGTGATGCTGCCGAGCTCGTCGGCGGTCACCAGCAGCGGGCCGAGCGGCGTCGCGCGGTCCCAGGCCTTGCCCGCCGTGTACTGCGCGGTGTGGCGCTGGAAGTCGCGCATCGACACGTCGTTCGCGGCCGTGAAGCCGAACACGACGTCGGCCGCGTCCTCCGCCTTGACGCGCCGCGCCGGCTTGCCGAACACGAACGCGAGCTCCGCCTCCCAGTCGACCTTCTGTGACTCGGGCGGCAGCGGCACGTCGGCGAACGGCCCGGTGAGCGACGTGTGCCACTTCGGAAAGAGCATCGGGTAATCGGGCGGCGGGCGGCCGGTCTCGGCGGCGTGCGCGGCGTAGTTGAGACCGACGCAGATCACCTTCCCGGGACGGCCGACGACCGACAGGAGCTCGCCGGGTTGCGCTTCCGCGCCAGGTTCGATGGCGCCACCGCTGCTCAGCAGCGCCGCAAGATCCTCGAATTCCTCGCCCTGGACCGTCGCTAGTGCGTATGCGCCGTCGATTTCGACCAGTACCCGTGGCGCACCGCCCACCTCCGCCCGCGCGAGCCTCATCCGTCCATTCTCCTACGCTTTGACCAATGAGCGGGGAGTCGGTGCTTTACGAGTTGCGCGACGACGGGGTCGCGCTCCTCACCCTCAACCGTCCAGACCGCCTCAACGCGCTCGTTCCGGAGATGCAGGAACTCTGGTTCGATCTGCTGCAGCGGGCGGCGGACGATCCCGACGTGCGGGCGATCGTCGTCACCGGCGCGGGCCGCGGTTTCTGCGCCGGCGCGGACCTCGAACGGCTCGAGGCCATCGGAGGTGGCGACATCAATCCGGGCGAGGAGGCGATCCTCTCCCGTCCCCAGACCTTCCCGCTCACGGTTCCGAAGCCGATCATCGCCGCCCTCAACGGCGCCACCGCCGGGCTGGGGCTCGTGCAGGCGCTGATGTGCGACCTGCGCTTCGCGGCGCGCGGCGCGAAGCTCACCACCGCGTTCGCCCGCCGCGGCCTCGTGGCCGAGCACGGGATGTCGTGGATCCTGCCGCGGCTCGTCGGTCCCTCGCGCGCGCTCGACCTGTTGCTCTCGGGCCGCGTGGTGCTCGCTGAGGAGGCGGCCGGGATGGGGTTGGTAGACCGCGTGCTCGCGCCCGACCAGCTGCTCGGCGAGACGCTCGCCTATGCCCGCGAGCTGGCGGTGCACTGCTCGCCCAGCTCGATGGCAACGATGAAGCGCCAGGTGTACCGCCACCTCGACGCCCCGCTCAAGCGCGCGCTTGAGGAGTCGAACGCGCTGATGCTCGAGTCCTTCGGCCAGCCGGATCTCGCCGAGGGAGTGCGCAGCTTCCAGGAGCGCCGCGCACCGGAGTTCCGCGGCCTCGGGGCCGCGCAGCGCGCGCGCTAGGCCTGCGCCGGCTCGGGCTCGGGCGGTGGCTCCTCTGTCGGCGAGGGCGCCGCTCCGGCTGCGGCTCCCTCCTTCTCCTCTTCGGCACGCGCCCGGGCGATGTCGCCCGAGATCTTCACCGCGGCGGACGTCAGCGGCGCGGCGAGGATCAGGCCGACCGTGCCGAACAGCGCTCCGCCGGAGATCGTCACGATCAGAACCGCGAGGGGGTGGATGCCGAGCGT
>DATBKS010000325.1:0-2285 GCA_036555755.1 Thermoleophilaceae bacterium | reverse complement strand
TCACCTCGTCGCGCCGCAGGTTGTGCGCGTTGGTGAGCACCTGGTCCTTGCCGACGATCGTTCCGGAGCCGAGTCCCCAGCCTCGCCCGAGGCCGACGACGGAGTGTCCGTGGCGCTCCGCGGTTCCCGAAATCACCTGCTGAATCTCTTCAAGTACTGCCATTTTCCGCATCCTTGTCAGTCACTTGCTAATTGCAAGTGACTAGTTATACCACCGTGTCTAGGGCTACCATGCGATCCGTGGCGGATCAGGAACAGCAACAGGGCCTGTCTCCCCTGGCCGAGGCGCTGGCCAGCGTCGGCGATCGCTGGACGCTGCTGATCGTGGCCGCGCTGCTCGACGGCCCGCGCCGTTTCGGCGACCTCGAGAAGGAGCTGGGAGGGATCGCGCCCAACGTGCTCACCCAGCGGCTGCGCAACCTCGAATCGCAGGGCCTCGTACGCGCCGAGCGCTACTCGGAGCGCCCGCCGCGCTTCGTCTACGAGCTGGGGGAGTCCGGCCGCGAGCTGGCTGGAGCGCTGCGGCTCCTGTCGGACTGGGGCGCGCGCCACACCGGCGACGTCGACCCCCCGCGCCACTCCGTCTGCGGCACGCCGCTAGAGGCCGTCTGGTACTGCCCGACCTGCGAGGAGCCGGTGGAGGACGAGGGCGCCGAAGAGGACGTGCACTACGCCTGAGCAGCGGCGATACTGGCCAGGCGATGTCGGCTGAGAATCTCGAGCTCCTGCGCCAGGCCAACGACCGCTTCCTGGCGACGGGGGAGCTGGACCGGGAGCTCTTGGACGACGACGTGGTGATCCGCGACCACGACATCCCGGACACGCGCGACTACCACGGGCCCGCGGACTTCGGCCGCTGGCTCGAGGACTGGGGCGAGGCGTGGGCGGAGTGGACGATCGAGCCGGAGGAGTACGTCGACGCCGGCGACAAGGTGGTGTTCGTCTTCCGCATGACGGCGAAGGGACGCGGGAGCGGTCTCGAGGTCGACCGCCATGACGCGATGGTCTACGAGTTCCGCGACGGCAAGGTGATCGCGGTCGACTACTACAACAGTCGCGAGCAGGGACTCGTAGCCGCGGGCGTCGCGGGCTAGATTGCAGGCCATGGACAGGGACGTAGCCGTCGTCGGGGCGGGGATCCTCGGGCTGGCCACGGCACGCGAGCTGCTCGCGCGCAAGCCGGACCTCAAGGTCACCGTGCTCGACCGCGAGGACGAGGTGGGCTTCCACCAGACCGGCCACAACAGCGGCGTGATCCACGGCGGCATCTACTACGCGCCGGGCTCGCTCAAGGCGCGCCTGTGCGTGGAGGGTGCGCGCGACATGTATGAGTACTGCGAGCAGCACGGCATCGAGGCCAAGCGCTGCGGCAAGCTCATCGTCGCCACGCGCGACGAGGAGCTGCCGGGGCTAGACGAGCTCGAGCGGCGGGCGACGGCGAACGAGGTGCCGGGACTGCGGCGACTGAGCGCGGAGGAGATCAAGGAGATCGAGCCGCACGCGAGCGGCGTCGCCGCGCTGCACTCCCCCGCAACGGGCGTCGTGGACTTCCGCCAGGTGGCTCGCGCGCTCGCGGACGACGTGCGCGCCGGGGGCGGCGAGGTGCGGCTCGGCTACGAGGTGGCGAAGGTGGACACGAGCAACGGCGGCGTGCGCCTGCGGGCCAGCAGTGGCGACGAGCTCGCTGCCAACCAGGCCGTGTTCTGCGCGGGACCGTGGTCCGACCGCCTCGCGCTCGAGGCCGGCGCCGACGCCGACCCGAGGATCGTCCCCTTCCGCGGCGCCTACCTCACGCTGCGCCCGGAGCGCGCCGACCTCGTCAAGTCGCTCATCTACCCCGTGCCCGACCCGTCGCTGCCGTTCCTCGGGGTTCACCTCAGCCGCCACGTGGACGACGAGGTGACGATCGGCCCGACCGCCCTGCTGGCGGCCGCGCGCGACCCGCGCCAGAAGCTCTCCACCTCCGACCTCGCCGCGACGCTGGCCTGGCCCGGGAGCTGGAAGATGGTGCGCCGCTGGTGGCGCACCGGCCTGACCGAGATCAACCACGCGCTCAGCAAGCGCGCGCTCGTGCGCGACGCGCAGCGCTACGTGCCCGAGCTGACGCTCGACGACGTGCGGCCCGGCCACTTCGGCATCCGCGCCCAGGCGCTCGGCCGCGACGGCAAGCTGATCGACGACTTCGTCTTCGCCCAGACCGGCAGCGTGCTGCACGTGCGCAACGCCCCGTCGCCCGGCGCCACCGCCTCGCTCGCGATCGCCCGGATGATCGCCGACCGCGTGGA
>DATBKS010000324.1:0-3090 GCA_036555755.1 Thermoleophilaceae bacterium | reverse complement strand
TCCTCGTCCTCCATGCTGTGCAAGAGCGAGACGGCGTCGACCATCTTGGCGGCGCTCCCGGCGGGGATGTACGCGCGCTTGCCGAGTTGCGCGCCGATCGCGAGGAAGGCGGCGTCGAAGCCACCGTCGCTGATCGCCTCCAGCACGTTGTCGACCCTGCAGTCGAGCTCCAGCTCGACGCCCATGTCGACGATGCGCTGGATCTCGGCGTCGAGCACGTCCCGGGGCAGCCGGTACTTGGGGATGCCGAAGCGCATCATGCCGCCGGCGAGCGGACCGGCATCGCGGATCGTGACCGCGTGGCCGAGCAGCGTCAGGTGGTACGCGGCCGAGAGCCCGGACGGCCCGGCGCCAACCACGAGCACGCGCTTGCCCGAGGGCTCGGCGCTCGGCTCGATCGTCCAGCCATGCTTGATGGCCTCGTCGCCGAGAAAACGCTCGACCGAGTTGATGCCCACAGCCTCGTCGAGCTCCGCGCGGTTGCAGGCGGTCTCGCACGGGTGGTAACAGACCCGGCCCATGACGGCGGGCAGCGGGTTGTCCTCCATGATCCGCCGCCACGCCCGCTCGTAGTCGCCCTCCTCCGCGTGGAAGAGCCACTGCTGCACGTCCTCGCCGGCCGGGCAGCCGTGCGAGCACGGCGGCAGCTGGCGAACGTACTCGGGACGCTCGCTGCGCCAGGAGCCGGTCTTGTCGGCCAGGCTCGACGCAGGATCGAGCGTGATGGCGAAGGGCTTGTCCATCAGCCGTCCTCCGGATCGCAGAGGCCGAAGCGCGCGATGTTGCGGTCCGCCCGCTCCTGGATGTGGGCGATCAGATCGCTGCGCAGCTCGGGCTCGAACAGATGGGCAAAGCGCCGCTGTGGGCGCAGGTAGTCCTCGACCGGCAGCCGGCGGCGGATCTTGGACACGCTCGTCACGTCGCCGCGCTCGCCCTCGAACACGGGGAACAGCCCCGTCTCCTTGGCCAGCCGGGCGATCCGGATCGAGTCGTGCGAGGCGCTGCCCCAGCCGAGCGGGCAGGTGACGAGCACGTGCAGGTAGCGCGCGCCGTGCAGCTCCATCGCGCGCTCGACCTTGTACTCGAGGTCGTGCAGGTCCGCGATCGTCGCGGTGGCCACGTACGGGATCTCGTGCGCCAGTGCGATCAGCGGCGCGCTCTTGCCCTGGCCGAAGACGTTGCCCGGCTCGCTGCCGACCGCCTGCGTCGTGGCGGTGCGCGCGGCCGGCGGCGTCGCGCCCGAGCGCTGCACGCCCGTGTTCATGTACGCCTCGTTGTCGTAACAGATGAAGAGCACGTCGTCGTTGCGCTCGAACATGCCCGACAGGCAGGCGAAGCCGATGTCCACGGTGCCGCCGTCGCCGCCCTGGCCGACCACCCGGATGTCGCTGCGCCCCTTGGCCTTCAGCGCCGCGGCGATCCCGGTGGCCACCGCGGGCGCGTTGCCGAACAGCGAGTGGATCCAGGGGAGCTGCCAGGAGCTCTCCGGATAGGGGGTCGTGAAAACCTCGAGGCAGCCGGTGGCGTTCGCGGCGATCAGCCGGCCGGCGGTCGCGCGAATTGCCGAGTCGAGCGCGTAGCGGGCGCCGAGCGCCTCGCCGCAGCCCTGGCAGGCGCGGTGGCCGCAGGTGATCGCGTTCGAGCGGTGCTCGTCCGACTGCACCGAGCGCTGGTCCTCGTCGAGCAGCCTGTTGCCCGCCGCGAAGCTACCTACTTGGTAGTACTTGAGCTGCTGGTAGGGCATCTCACACCGGCCCCGCCGCGACGACGCCCACGTCGCGCAGCATGTTCTCGGCGTGCGGCCCGGAGCGGCGCTTGACTCGCGTCCGCTCGAGCTCACGCTCGATCAGCTCGTGGTTCAGGTCGACGAAGGTGTTGAGGCCGAGGCGGCCGGCCTCGGCATCGTCGATCAGGCGTACCAGTGAGCTCTTCGTGATCGGGCGCCCGCCGAGTCCGGCGATCGCGCAGTGCACCTCCACCGGGAGTCCCTGGAGCGCGACCCTGACGTCCAGCGCGGCGATGCCGCCGATGCCGGTGGCGAGCGCCTTCTCCAGCACCACCACGCGGCTTGCGTTGCAGAGCGCCGTTCGGACCTCGTCCATCGGCCAGGGCCGGAAGGCCTTGATGCCGAGCGCGCCGACCTTCATACCCTGCTCGCGCAGCTCGTCCACCGCGTCCTCGATCGTCCCGAGCACGGAGCCGAGGGCGACGATCACAGTGTCGGCGTGTTCCACGCGATACCCGCGCACGAGCCCGCCCGACGCGCGGCCGAACGCCTGCTCGAAGTCGCGCGCGATCTCCGGGATGAGGTCCAGCGCCTCCATCTGCTTGAGGTGCGCGAGGTACTTCACCTCCGTGAACGCCTCTGGCCCGACCATCGCGCCCATGGTCACCGGCTCGTCGGGGTCGAGCACCTGGCGCGGCTCGAACGGGGGCAGGAAGCCGTCCACCTGGTCCTGCGTGGGAAGGTCGATGCGCTCGACCGCGTGGGTGAGGATGAAGCCGTCCATGCACACCATCACGGGCAGCGACAGCTCCTCCGCGAGCCGGAACGCCTGTATGTGCAGGTCGAGGGCCTCCTGGTTGGACTCCGCGAACAGCTGGATCCAGCCCGAGTCGCGCTGCGACATCGCGTCGCTGTGGTCGTTCCAGATGTTGATCGGCGCGCCGATCGCCCGGTTGGCCACGGTCATCACGATCGGCAGGCCGAGTCCTGACGCGTTATAGAGCGCCTCGACCATGTAGAGCAGGCCCTGGCTGGCGGTGGCGGTGTAGGCGCGCGCCCCGGCGGCGGAGGCGCCGATCGCGACGGACATCGCGGCGAACTCCGACTCCACGTTGATGAACTCGCAGGACGAGAGCTCGGCCGCCTTAACGATCCGGGAGAGCTCCTCGACGATGTGGGTCTGGGGGGAGATCGGGTAGGCGCAGATCACCTCGGGCCGGCACTGCGCGACGGTGCGGGCCACCGCCCGGGAGCCCTCGATCTGCTCAAGCATGCGCAGGCTCTCCCGCGTGCTCGCGCACGAGCTCGAAGGCCTCGAGTGCCGCTGCGGCGTTGCCGTCTCCGGCGGCGCCCCGGAAGCGCTC
>DATBKS010000323.1:0-12364 GCA_036555755.1 Thermoleophilaceae bacterium | reverse complement strand
GGACAGCGCGCCTGCGGTCGTGGTCGACCGGGTGTCGAAGCGCTTCTCCATTCCTCAGGAGCGGGTCCACACCCTCAAGGAGCGTGTTCTCCACCCCGTAAGGCGCACCGGTCATGACGACCTCCAAGCGCTTCGCGAAGTCTCCTTCGCGGTGGCGCCCGGGGAGTTCTTCGGCATCGTCGGCCGCAACGGATCCGGCAAGAGCACCCTCCTCAAGTGCATGGCCGGAATCTACGGGGTGGACCAGGGCCACATCTACGTGAACGGCCGCGTGGCCACGTTCATCGAGCTGGGCGTGGGCTTCAACCCGGACCTCGTGGCACGCGACAACATCATGCTCAACGCGGTGATGCTCGGGCTCTCGCCGAGCCAGGCGAAGGAGCGCGTCGAGGAGGTCATCGAGTTCGCCGAGCTCCAGCAGTTCACCGACCTCAAGCTCAAGAACTACTCGTCGGGCATGCAGGTTCGCCTCGCGTTCAGCGTGATGATCCAGGTGGATGCCGACATCCTGCTGATCGACGAGGTGCTCGCCGTCGGCGACGCCGCCTTCCAGCAGAAGTGCTTCGACGAGTTCCACCGTCTGCGCGAGGAGAAGAAGACGATCCTCTTCGTCACGCACGACATGCCCGCGGTGCGCCGCTTCTGCCACCGGGCGATGCTGCTCGAGCGCGGCGAGATGCTCGTGATAGACGAGCCCGAGACCGTCACCGACTACTACATCAAGGTCAACTTCCCGCAGGAGTCGCTGGCGGCGTCGGTGTCCGGCGAGGGCGAGCTCGGCGACCAGGACGCCGTGATCGTCGAGGGCTGGTTCGAGGAGGAGCAGGGCACGCGCCACGAGTACCTGCCGCAGAACCGCCCGTGCTCGTTCCGCGCCCTCGTGAGGTTCAACCGCGAGGTGGAGGACCCGTCGTTCGCCTTCATGATCCGCGACGACGAGGACCGCAACATCTTCGGCACCTCCACGGTCTGGACCGAGGAGAAGACCGGCGTCTTCAAGGCCGGCGACGAGGCGGTGTTCGGCGTGAGCTTCGAGAACCTGTTCGCGCCCGGGCGCTACTTCGCGGAACTGCAGGTGGCGCGGCGCGGCGGCGGGCAGATCGTGCTCGACCGACGCGAGCGGGTCGCCACCTTCGTCAGCACCGGAAGCCGCGCGAGCGGCGGTGTCATCGACCTCCCGCACGACGTGGAGGTGCGGCGCCCGGCGAGCCTCCCGCCGATCCCGACGCCCGCGCACGAGGAGACGAAGGCGTGAGCGCGGCGGCGACCTTCAACGTCGACGTGGCCCCAGAGGTCGCGGCCGTCGAGCGGGCCGGCGTCAAGCCGATCAAGGGCCCGTCCGCCGTCTCGGGCGACACCAAGCGCTTCTTCCACCTCACCTGGACGCTCGCGGTCCTCGAGTTCCGGCTGAAGTTCTTCGGCTCGGCGCTTGGCTACATCTGGCAGCTAATGAAGCCACTGCTGCTGTTCGGCGTGATGCTGTTCGTCTTCACGAAAGCGGTGAAGCTCGGCGGCGGGGTGACGCAGTACCCAGTGGTGCTGCTCAGCGGCGTTGTCCTGTTCACCTTCTTCTCGGAGTCGACCGGCGCCGCGGTGACCTCCGTGGTGGATCAGGAGGGAATCGTCCGCAAGATCCACTTCCCGCGGCTCGTGATCCCGCTGTCGGTGGTTCTCACCGCGTATTTCAACCTCGCGCTCAACTACCTCGCGGTCATGATCTTCATGCTGGCCCGCGGCGTCGAGCCGCGCTGGTCCTGGCTCGCGCTGCCGCCCCTGTTCCTGTTCCTCGGCATCTTCGCCACCGGGGTCTCGATGATCGTGTCCTCGATGTACGTGCGCTATCGCGACGTCAAGCCGATCTGGGAGGTGGCGCTGCAGGCGATCTTCTACGGCTCGGCGATCTTCTATCCGATCGAGAACATCCCGAGCACCAAGCTCCAGCACCTGATCATGTGCAATCCGCTCGCGGCCGTCGTGCAGTCGATCCGGCACGAAGTGATCGATCCCGGCGCGCCAACTGCCGTGCAAGCGATCGGGGGTGGCTGGCGGATCCTGATCCCCATAGCGATCACGATCGGCCTCGCGGTGTTCGGCCTCTGGTACTTCAACCGAGAGGCGCCGCGCATCGCCGAGGAGCTGTAGTGCTCGGCCGCCGGCGGAAGACCGGCGACGGCTCCGCGAGCTCCCGCCTCGCCCTCGACGACCCGGCCGTTCAGCTCAAGCTCGACCTCCTGTCGCGCGCGCTGCCGGCGAGCGACGCGATCGTGTTCGGCGACATGTGGGTGATCGAGGGCGCCTACACGCAGCGCTGCCTCGAGCTCGGCTGCGAGCGGGTGACGCTCGTCGACAACTTCGAGACGCCGGGCTTCGTGGAGACGCGCGCGGCCAATCCGGGGCTCAACTTCTACAAGGGCGACTTCTCGGACGCGCTGTTCATGGAGTCGATCCGCGAGCGCTACGAGGTCGGCGTGCTCTACGACATCCTGCTCCACCAGCCACCGCTGCTGCATACGCTGCACCTGATGCTGTCGAAGGTCGGCGGCCGGATCTGCTTCGTCCAGCCGATGCTGCGCGAGGCGGCCGACGACGCCGTGGCGGTCTACCTGCCAGGAAACCCCTCGGCCGAGAGCCTGCACCCGCTCGGGGCCGAGCAGGGCGCGATCTCGCTGGCCGGCGCGCGCGAGGCCAATCCGGCGCACTGGATCTGGGGGCTGACGCCGTCGTTCATGGAAGCCGCGCTGGCGGGAGAGGGCTTCGACATCACACACCGAGTCGAAATCGACGAGCAGCGGTTTCCTAATCCACGATGGTTCTGGTGGGGTTGCATCGCCGAGCGGACGGATGCGGAGCTGCAGCATTGGTCGCGGCATTACCGGGAGCGGGACCTTCGGACTGCGTCCTAGTTGGCAGTTGGCAGTTGGCAGTTGGCAGTTGGCAGTTGGCAGTTGGCAGTTGGCAGTTGGCAGTTGGCAGTTGGCAGTTGGCAGTTAGGTCGGTGTTTTGATCATTCCGTTCAGCAATCTGGCGATTTCCTCTAACCGCGCAGTCGACCCAAGAGGTAGGAGGCCTCGTTGCTCTGCCCTGTCCAGCCAGTGCTCGGTCTCGTAGAGCGACCCGCGGGCAATGACGAGCAGGCGGCGCTTGTCGGCCACGTGCCAGCGCCCTGTAGCTTCGGCGATGTTCGCTCCAACCGAATCCGCAGACCGAATCAACTGAAATCCAAACGAGTTGCGAGGGAGGAGCGGCCAGCGGGCGACTGAGCGATAGATCTCGTCGGAGAACTCGACCGCCAATCGATAGACCCGCAAGCGCTGAAAACCACTCGACACATCGAAGTAAGTGCCGACAATGCAAATTTCGCCCCTGCCAACCGCCAACCGCCAACTGCCAACTCCAGCGCTAGATTGCGCCCAGTGAGCGAGGCGACCAACACCGAGCGGGCGCTTGAACAAGCGCTCGCCGAGCGCGCTCGCCTGTGGGAGCAGCTGCATGAGCAGCGCGCCGCGGAGCGCGAGGTCGAGCACCTGAAGGCGCAGATCGCGCGGATGGAGTCGTCGCTCTCGTGGCGGATCACGAGGCCGCTGCGCGACGTGAAGACCGTGTGGCACAAGATCAAGCGACGGCTGAACCCGCCCGACTGACCATGGCCGCGGGCGTCGTGACCGTGGCGATCCCCGTGCTGAACGGGGCGCGCTACCTGGAGGAGGTCCTGTCCGCGGTGCGCGGGCAGCGGATCGATCGCGAGCTCGAGATCCTGATCATCGACTCGGGCTCGACCGACGGCTCGCTGTCGATCGCCGAGCGCCACGGTGCGCGCATCCACGAGATCCCGAAGAGCGAGTTCTCGCACGGCGGCACGCGCAACCTCGCGATGGGGATGGCGCGCGGCGACCACGTCGCGTTCATCACCCAGGACGCGACACCCGCGCACGAGCGCTGGCTCGGCGCGCTGCTCGAAGGCTTCCGGCGCGCCGATGACGTGGCGCTCGTCTTCGGCCCGCACGACCCGCGCCCGGACGCGAGCCACATGATCAAGTGCGAGATGGAGCGCCACTTCGCGCTCTGGCCCGACGGCGACGTGCAGCGGCTCGACCGCTCGCCGCAGGGGCTGATCGACTACCGCTCGTATCCCGGCAAGCTCAGCTTCTTCAGCGACGTGAACGGCTGCGTCGCGCGCTGGGCCTGGGAGCAGATTCCCTACCGCGAGGTTCCCTACGCGGAGGACCAGCTACTCGGGCGCGAGATGATCGAGGCCGGCTTCGCCAAGGTCTACATGGCCGACGCCGCCGTGCTCCACTCGCACGACTACCCGCCCGGGCAGTTCCTGCAGCGCTACTTCGACGAGTTCCGCGGCATGCGCGAGGTGCTCGGCCACCGCGAGCCGTGGGGCGTCAAGCGCACGCCCTGGGCCGTCCGCGGCCTGTCGGGCGCGGACAAGCGCTGGCTGCGCGAACACGGCGTCCACGGCACGGCCCTCGTGAAGCCCCTGACCCGCTCGGTCATCCACCACACCACCCGCATGACCGGAGCGATAGTGGGCTCTAGGGCAGACAAGCTCCCGGCCGCCATCCGAGGAAAGCTCTCGCTGGAAGGCCGCGACACCTTCACGCCCTACGACGTGCCAGCAAGCCCGCTGTTGGACAACGGAACTAAGAACCAAGAACTAAGAACCAAGAACTGGCTGGGCACCCCGCGCCCTCGCACCCAGTTCACCGACCGCTGGTGGTTCGACTTCGTCCGCCACTCGTATCCACGTCGTCCGCTCCGGATCGATTCGGATGGGACTCCGCGCCCGGAGGGCCCATGGACACTCGCCTGGGTCGTCCCCGCTTGGAAGGTCGGCTCCGGCGGCCACACCACGATCTTCCGGCTCGTGCGCCAGATGGAGCTGCGCGGCCACCGCTGCGCGATCTTCGTCTTCGACCACAAGGGCATCGTCCGCAAGTCCGCGAGCGAGTTGCGCGACGAGATCAGGGAGCACTTCATCCCGATCGAGGCGCCGGTGTTCATGGGGCTCGACGACTTCGACTCGGCGGACGTCGCCATCGCCACCGAGTGGAGCACCGCCTTCCCCGTGCGTGACCTGCCCCGCTGCCGGGAGAAGGTCTACCTCGTGCAGGACGACGAGCCGCGCTTCTTCGCCGCCTCGGCCGAGTCGATCTGGGCGGAGGAGACCTACCGGATGGGCTACCGCTGCATCGCCTACACGCCCTGGATGGCCGAGATCCTCGAGCGCGACTACGGCCTCGAGGCGCGCTGGTTCGAGTGCGGCACGGACCTCGACACCTACACGTTCGCCGGCGAGGACGGGCGCGAGCCGGGACACGTGGCCGTGTACGGACGGCGCGAGACGCCGCGGCGCGCCGTCGAGCTGGCGATCGCCGGCATCGCCAACCTGTTCGAGCGCCGGCCCGGGCTGCGCGTCACGCTGTTCGGCTCGAACGTCAAGGGCAGCGCGCCGTTCCCGTGCGAGGACCTCGGCGTCCGGCCGCCGAGCGAGCTCGCGGCCCTCTACCGGCGGGCCAGCGCGGGCGTGGTGTTCTCACTCACCACGCACTCGCTCGTTGCGCAGGAGATGATGGCCAGCGGGCTGCCGGTGGTGGAGCTCGAGGGCGACAACGTGTCGAGCGCGCTCGGCGCCTCGGGCGAGCGCGTGATGCTGGCCGAGCACACGCCGGACTCGATCGCGGACGCGCTCGAGCGCGTGCTCGACGACCGCGAGGCCGCCGCCGCGATGGCACGTCGGGCGCGCGAGTTCGTGGAGGAGCGCACCTGGGAGCGGGCGGGCGATCAGGTCGAGAGCGCGCTGCGCGAGTACCTGGCGAACCCGCGCGAACCGGTGTCTGGCTAAGCGTTTACGGCGGCAATGAGGCGCCGGCCCGGCGGGGCCCACTCAGCCCACTGTGGCATCTAACTGTTGCCAGACAACAGCTAAGTGCCACAGTACCTGGGCCCGTGCCGTTATTGCCGCCGTAAACGCCTAGCCCAGCTCCGCGTCACGCCCTAGCCGCGTTCCGTCGTCTCGATCCAGAAGGCCACGCCGTGGGTCTCGACGTCGTGCAGCCGCTCATCGGCCCAGAATGAGTTGACCGCGGTCTCGAACCTGGGGCTCTGGAAGACGTACCAAGCGGGCAGCACGGTCCGGAAGAACGGCTGCCCCGCGAGGAGGTAGGCGGCCAGGATGTACTGCTCCGAGTAGAAGCGGTACGCCACCGACTGCGGGTAGTCGTACGGGAGGTAGATGTCGTGGATCCCCACGAGCACGCCCGGCGGGATCGATGGCAGCACCTCGAGGAAGAAGACCGTCGCGTCCGAGTTCTCGAAGATGCGGTGCGATCCGTCGAAGAAGACGATGTCACCGGCCTTCAGCTCCTCGAACACCGACATGTCCGCGGTCTCGAGGCTCTCCCGTACGACCCGGTCGCAGAGATCGTTGATCTCAGTGCGCGGGAAGGGATCGATCGAGACGATCTCCGTGGGCAGCGAACCGTCCTTGATGGCCCGCCGCGCGAACTTGGTCGAGGTCCCCGAGCCCACCTCCAGATAGAGCGCCGGCGAGCGCGAGTGCAGGAAGGCGTAGATGGCACCGCTGTCCAGCCCGGGCAGCCAGCCATTTCGCCAGCCCGGCTCGGACTCGCTCGTCGAGTGGACCTCGATCGCCGGAAAGTTGTCGCGGACGGCGCTGATCAGGTCGAGCGCGGCCTGGTAGTCGTCCTCGCCGCGGCCGATGATCTCCTCCAGCCCGGGGTGTGGCTCCCAGCGCGGCCCGTTGAAGGCCGAGGTCGGGTAGTCGAGCCCCACCACGTTGTTCCACGGCGGCACGACCGCCACGTGCTGCTTGCCCGTGTAGTGGTCGGCCACCTCGACGCCCTTGCGGGCGAGCCAGCCGGACACGCCCTGGCGGATCTCGGGAGGCACGCGATCGCGGACCGCGCTGAAGCGTCGTTTCCCGGCCATGAGCGGGGCGATGTTACGGGAGGCCGCACGAGACGGCAGACTGTCGCCCCCAGCCATGCCCCACATCGGCCTCAACCTGTTGTTCCTCGTGCCGGACGAGACCGGCGGCATGGAGGTGTACGCGCGCAACCTGATCGAGTCGCTCGTGAAGGTGCGGCCCGACCTGAGGCTCACCGCGTTCATCAACCGCAACGCCGCCGACGCCCCCGGGCCATGGCACGACCTCATCGAGCACGTCACCGTGCCGGCCGACTCGCGCAGCCGGGTGAAGTGGGTCCTCGCGGAGCAATTGCTCCTGCCCCCGATGGCGCACCGCGCGGGAGTTGATCTGCTCCACAGCCCGGCCAACCTGGCGCCGGCGTGGGGCCGGTACAAGCGGCTGCTCACCGTGCACGACCTGATCCACCGGACCTTCCCGGAGGCGCACGAGGGAGTACGGGCGAAGGTGCTCAGCGTGATCATGCCGCTCGGGATTCGCCGCTCGCACCGGCTGATCGCCGACTCGGGCACGACGCGCGACGACCTCGTGGAGCTGCTCCACGAGCGCGCCGACAAGATCGACGTGGTGCCGCTCGGACTGGGCCAGGCACATCCGGAGCGCGCACTGCCGGAGCCCGAACTGCGCGCGAAGCTGGCCCTCGGGGAGCGCCCGGTGGCCCTCAGCCTGTCTGCCAAGCGTCCACACAAGAACCTCATCCGGCTGCTGGATGCGCTCGCCGCCATCCCGATCGAACGCCGGCCGCTGCTCGTCATCCCCGGCTACCGCACCTGGCACGAGGAGGAGCTCGAGGAGCACGTTCGCAAGCTCGGAATCGGCGACGACGTCCGGCTGCTCGGCTGGGTTCCGGACGAGGAGATCGAAGGTCTCTACGCCATCGCGCGCGGCTTCGTCTTCCCATCGCTCTACGAGGGCTTCGGGCTGCCGGTTCTCGAGGCGATGCAGCGCGGCGTGCCCGTGGCGTGCTCCGACCGCACCTCGCTGCCGGAGGTGGCGGGCGGGGCGGCGCTCCTGTTCGACCCGGAGGACCCGGCCGCGATCGCCGCGGCGATCGAGCGCCTACTTGGCGACGAGCCTGAGCGCGAGCGGCTGATCCATGCCGGCCTCGCGCGCGCGGCGCAGTTCACCTGGGACGAGACCGCTCGGCTGACCGCCGAGAGCTACGAGCGCACGTTGGCCCGGTAGGCCTCGGACACGACGTCGATCGAGTGGGACAGCGACAGCCGCTCGGCGTTGCGGGCGAACCAGTCCGCCGTCGACTCGCGCAGCGCGTGCCCGGCCTCGCGGACACGCAGGATCGCCTGGGCGAGGTCTTCGGGCGACGCCGACGGCGCGATGAAGCCGTTCACGCCCTCCTCGATGAGCTCCGTCGACGCGTTGTCAGGGTCCGCCACAACGATGCTCGGCGTGCCCTGCGCCGACGCCTCCACCACGATCAGGCCGTAGCCCTCGCGCCGCGACGGGAGCACCATGCAAAGCGCGCTCCGGAGCGCCTCGTCGAGCTGCTCGGAGCCAACGAAGCCGTGCGACTTGACGCTCCCGTTGAGCGCCAGCTCCTCGATGCGCCGCAGCACCTCGGGCCGTTCCGGGCCGTCGCCGAAGAACTCGAGCCGCAGCTCCGGCGCCTGCTCGCGGGCACGGGCGAACGCCGGCACAAGAGCGGACGCCCGCTTCTCCGGAATGTGCCGACCCGCGAACACCACCACCGGCTGCGCCTCGAGCGGCGGGCGCACCTCGAGCGAGCCCGCGTACTCACCCTCGAGCACTGTCGGCCGGCCCTTCAACCCGAACTCGGTCAGGCGCTCGGCGTGCAGCCGCGAGAAGCAGAACGCGGTCTGCGGGACAAGGAGGCAGAGCCGCTGCACGGCGTAGCCCACGAAGCCCGCGGGCCCGCCGAGGTACTCCTCCCAGTACTCGCGCGTCCACACCTCGTGCCAGTCCACCACCAGGCGATAGCGGTGGAGCGACCGCAACAAAGCGGCCATCAACAGGTGGAAGTAGGGGAAGGACGCGGTGTGCACCACGTCATAGCGCCGACCACGCCGGAGGAGATGAAAGAACGTGCCCAATCCGAAGACGAGCGGCTCGATGACGCTCCGCCGCCCGCTCTTCACATACAGGGGCAAGTCGGGCGCGACGGCAATAACCTTCACGCCAGGCACGCCCGGATCGGTGCCGCGGGGCCATTGACGTCGCGTCAAGTAGGTCACGTCGTGCCCGTCGGCCGCAAGGCGCTCGGCGAGGTTCCGGTACCACCGCTCCGCTCCCCCCACCGTGTGGGGGTAGAGACAGTCGTAGATCACGCAAATGCGCATGGATAAAGAGTTCGCGGTTGGCAGTTGGCCGTTGGCAACGGCTGGGGTCCGGTCGTGAGCA
Source organism: Thermoleophilaceae bacterium (assembly GCA_036555755.1). Lineage (GTDB taxonomy): Bacteria > Actinomycetota > Thermoleophilia > Solirubrobacterales > Thermoleophilaceae > JAICJR01. The sequence goes on along the minus strand of DATBKS010000323.1, from coordinate 3,033 downwards.
TTTTCATCTGCTGGGTTCTGTTTCCCATCGTCTTTTGCCTGCTTGCGCTCGGCTGCGGGCTGCTTGTCCAGTGGGCCTCCGGCGGCCGGATGGCAGGAGTACTGCTGCTGCCGGTGGGCTTCGCGGCAATCGTCGTCGCCTCGCAGATCACAACCTACTTCGACGCGACGACCTTTCTTGCGACGCCGCTCGTAATCGTCCTCGCGCTGACCGGTTTCGTCCTGGGTTGGCGCGTCCTGCGACCTGCGACCTGCGACCTGTGGGCCGCGGCAGCGGCGCTTGGCGTCTTCTGCGTCTACGCAGCACCGGTTGTCCTAAGCGGCCACGCCACCTTCCTCGGCTACACGCTGCTCGGCGACACGTCGATCCACTTCGTACTGATCGACTGGGTGATGAAGCACGGGTTCCACTCGCTGCCCAACCTGCCTCCCTCGTCGACCCACTCAGCGCTCGCCAGCTACCTCAGCACGAGGTACCCGCTCGGCGCGCATACCGCCCTCGGCGCCGTCCGGCCACTCGTGGGTCAGGACGTGGCCTGGGTCTTCCAGCCCTACATCGCGCTGCTCGGCACCTTCACCGCGCTCAGCATCTACGCGATCCTCTCGCGCGCGATCCAGCAGCGCTGGCTGCTCGCGCTGGCCGCGTTCCTGGCCGCCCAGCCGGGGCTCGTCTACGCGTATGCGCTCGAGGCGAGCATCAAGGAGGTCGCGACGATCTGCCTGATCGCGATGATCGTGGCCGTCGGCGCGGAGTTCGTTACGCGGCGCGGGGGCGTGCGCGCGGTCGTGCCGCTGGCAGTCGTGACCGCCGCCGGCATGGGCGTGCTGAACGCCTCGATCCTCGTCTGGCTCGGCCCGATCCTGCTCGCGCTACTGGTGGGGCTGCTCTTCACGCGCGGCTTCCACACTTGGCGCAGCGCGGCGCTCGAGGCGGGCGTTTTCGCAGCGCTGGCGGCCGCACTCTCGTTTCCCGCGCTGGTCGTGGTCAACGAGTTCATCGGCGACACGACGCAGACGTTCGCGGGCGCCGGCAACAACGCGCACGTCACGTTCGGCAACCTCCTCGGCCCGCTCAGCCCCTGGCAGGCGTTCGGCGTCTGGCCCACCGGCGATTTCCGTCTCGGGCTCGACACCCACGTCGCCCTCACCTATGTGCTGATAGGTCTGAACGTCGCTGCCGTTCTCGTCGGGGTGATCTGGGCGCTGCGCAGGCGAACCGCGTGGCCGCTCGTGTTCATCGCCGCCTCCGCCATCGGCTGGGCCTACATCACCGCTCGCAGCAACGCGTGGGGCGACGCGAAGGCGCTCATGATCGTCTCGCCCGCGCTCACCGCCGCGGCGATGATGGCGCCGGCGTCGCTGTGGAGCGCCGACCGCCGGCCGGAGGCGGTGCTACTCGCGCTCGCGCTCGCGTTCGGCGTGCTGTGGACCAACGTCGTCGCCTACCACGACGCGTTCCTCGCTCCACGCGATCGCCTCTCCGAGCTGAGCAAGGTCGGGGAGCGCTTCGCCGGCCAGGGCCCCACGCTCTACACGGAGTTCGAGGAGTTCGGCAAGCATTTCCTCCGCCAAGCCGACCCGAGCGGATCGGACGAGTCCTGGCAGGACAACCCGCGCGCCGCCTATGTGGACGGCAGCGGCGCGCCCTTTGGCTACTCATCCGACCTCGACCAGCTGCTTCCCTCCTACGTCCAGCACTTCCGAACGCTCGTGCAGCGCCGCGCCGGCTCCTGGAGCAGGCCTCCGTCCAACTACCGCCTGGTCTACCGCGGTCGCTTCTACGAGGCATGGCAGAAGAACGCGCCCTCGTCACGCGTGGTGAACCACATGCCGCTGGGTGACTTGATCCAGCCTGGTGCCGCGCCCAAGTGCTCGTCCGTGCGCGCGCTGTCGAACGCCGGCGGGACCAGCCTCGCCTACGTGAGCGTGCCCAAGCTGCCGGTGATGATGCCGACGAATTCGCGGCATCCACATTCGTGGGGCGTGGACCCGGGCGATGCGACGATGCTGAGTCCGTACGGGGCGGGCACGGTCACCGGCTCTCTCACGGTCACGCAGCCGGGCCGGTTCGCGATCTGGGTCGAAGGGACGTTCAACCGGCCGGTCGCCGTGATCATCGACGGCCGCAAGGTGGGCACGGTCCCGCGCGGACTGAACCCGCGCCGTATCTACTCGTCGGCTGGCAGCGTCACGCTCCAACCCGGACGGCACATCGTCCAGCTCGTGCGCCCCGGAGGCGATCTCTATCCGGGCGACGGGGGCCACGCGGCCACGATCGGACCGCTGGTGCTCGACCCCGCGTCAGACACCCGCGCAGTCCGGCAGGTACCGGTCTCCCAGTGGCGTCAGCTCTGCGGCCAGAACCTCGACTGGGTCGAGTCCGTCAGGTGAAGTAGCCGGCGAAGACGAACAGCTGGGCACCGAAGCTCAGCAGCATCATCGCCGTGACAAGGCCTGTGGCCAACACCGGCGCGTAGCGCCTGCCCACCCCGTAACACGCGCCGATCCCGAACACGGCCGCGGTGGTGATCGCCGGGAACATGTAGCGGCCCTGCTCGCCGATGTTGGCCGCGAACGGGGCGGTCCGCAGGAAGGCGAGGTGGACCGACACCGACACGCCGATCGCCGCCACCGCGAGCACGATCAACTCGGGCAGGCGATCGCGAACCGCCTTGCGCTCGCGGACGAGCGTGACGATTCCGAGGACCGCCAGCGCCGCGAGCACGGCGAGGATCACGTTGAACACGCGCTCCGGGAACGGCAACGACACCCAGCCGAACGTGCCCCAGATCTCCTTCAGGTAGATCGTGTACGCGGGCACGCGTCCCGGTCCGACGTAGAGGTCCGTCATGCCAGGCAGCGGCGGCAGGAACACCTGCCAGAGGTAAGAGATCTTGTCGCCGAGCGTGGCGCCGCCACCGCCCACCGCGCCGGGACCCGGCGTGTTCGGCAGGTGGAGGAACGGTCTGCCGACCAGGTGCGCCACGAGCGCCCAGACGAGCATGATGCCCACGAACGAGCCCGCCATCACCAC